>NZ_JBSFYR010000020.1:82455-99967 GCF_053599875.1 Streptomyces sp. NPDC005151
CCCGCCACACCCGACTCCGCGTCCGAAGCGGTCACTGTCACCGTCGCGCTGGACACGTAGTTCCCGGCGGAGTCCTTGGTTCCGGACACTGTCGCCGACGTGTCCGGCGCAGTGGTGTCGTCGCCGGGCGCGGCGGTGACGATGAGCTCACCCGTCATCATCTGGTGGCCCGGCATCGCGCAGAAGTAGCGGTAGACGCCAGGCGTGAGGGTGACTTCGGCCGTGTGCCTGCCTCCCTCGGAGTCGAAGGGGCTCGCCAGGATGTTGAGGCTGACGTCGTTGTTGTAGTCGGGGTTCGAGGCGTCGAATGTCAGGGTGTGCGTCAGCCCCGTCGTGTTGCCGGTCGCCGCGCTACTCTCGAACACAATGGTCGCCTTGCCCGCCACCGCGGTGGTGGGGGCTGACGTGTACTTCATGTAGTCGTCGCCGGCCGTCCAGGTGAGCACCTGGGTCGCTGCGGTCTCCTCCGCGCGATTCACCGCCGCGTACGCGGCCGGAGCGGCCAATGCGAAAGCTGTGAAGACAACGGCCATCAGCGCCATCAGCATCGGATGCTCGCTGAATCGGTCACGTAGCGCGGATCTCGAGGGGGGCGGATCCGTCTGGGCATGGAGCAGTCTTCTGAACACCGCTGCACCTTTCGGGAATTCGCTTGTGCGGCACCGCGCAGGACTCGCGGTCCCGCCGGGTGGACGATCAGCCGCCGGGATGAGCGCGTTCGAGACGCGAGTACTCCGCTCACCGGACCGGCGCCCTGGACGGAACGGGGCGAGTGCCGCGCTTCGGTAGTCGCCCGCGCGCGACGACGGCAGGGCCGCCGTCACTCACGCACAGGCGGCATCCGCCCCTGTCGCTGCGAGGCCGCTGGCACCGCGAACCCGAGGGCGGGGTTCACGCAACCTCTTTACCATGCGGCAACGAGGGGAAGTTAGCGGGTCTTTTGACTATCCGCCAAGACCTATGACGAGAATCCAACCAACTTTGACCTGAGACTGGAAAAACTGGATGCGTGCCCGCTACGGTGTCCAGGTCCCGAGGCGAATCCCCATCGCCCAGCCGATCCGATCCCGGCCGTAGCCGGCACATCGAGCCAAGCCGGACCGCTTCCACCGGGGTCCGGCCAAGTCGGACCGTCTCCACCGGAGTCCGGTCCGACGACCGCCCCGCCTGCCTCGCGGGGCCGAACGCCCGGCGCACCACCGCGTACCGCCGTGACGGGACAGCTGCCGTCGGCGGCGACTCACACCACGACGACGAAAAGCCTTCGGGCACCTTCGCGTTTCGAGGATTGGAGAGCGATGACCGACTCAGGCGCAGGCAAGAGACACCTCTTCTCCCGGCGAGCGTTCGCCACCGGCGCAGCCGCCGCGGCGGTCGTGCCCACGGTGCTCGGCACCTCCGCCGCCGCCCCGAAGGACAAACCCGGTGAAGGAAGCGGTAAAGGAAACGACAAGGGCACCGTCCGTGAGCTGACGCTGTACATGGAGAACCTGCCGAACGGGCAGATGGGCTACGGCCTGGAGCCCGGCAAGGCGTCGATTCCCGGCCCGCTCATCGAGCTGACCGAGGGCGACACGATGCACATCGAGGTCGTCAACAACCTGAGCGTGGCCGCGAGTCTGCACGTGCACGGCGTGGACTACGACGTTGCCAGCGACGGCACCAAGATGAACGACAGCGTCGCCGAGCCGGGCGGCCGGCGGACCTACGTCTGGCGCACCCACGCCCCGGGACCGAACCACGACGGGACGTGGGAGGCCGGCAGCGCCGGCTACTGGCACTATCACGATCACAACGTGGGGACCGAACACGGCACGGGCGGCCTCAAGAAGGGCCTGTACGGCCCCGTGATCGTGCGCCGCAAGGGCGACGTGCTGCCCGACAAGCAGTTCACGGTCGTGTTCAACGACATGACGATCAACAACAAGGCCCACCACGACACCCCCACCTTCACGGCCGTCCGCGGCGAGCGGGTGGAGTTCATCGTCATCACCCACGGGGATTTCTTCCACACCTTCCATGTGCACGGCCACCGCTGGGTGGACAACCGCACCGGGATCCTGCAGGGTCCTCAGGACGTGAGCCGGGTCATCGACACCAAGACCGTCGGCCCCGCGGACTCCTTCGGGTTCCAGGTGATCGCGGGTGCCCGGGTCGGCGCAGGTGCCTGGATGTACCACTGTCACGTCCAGAGCCACGCGGACATGGGCATGGCCGGGATCTTCCTCGTGACCGAGGCCGACGGCACGGTCCCCGGCGGCATGCCCCACCACTAGAAGGCAACGGCGGGGTCCTGATGCGGGCTCCGCCCCCGAAGCCACGCCCGACAGGCCTGCCTGACGGCCTGACGGGCGTGTACCAGCCTGCCGCCGGTCGGTCCTCGCCCGCCAGGACCGGAGGAGAACCTGACCTCCCTGCTCCGGCACCCCTCCTTCCCGGGCAGCGTGACCGCCCGCCGAAAGCCGCCTCGCCCGGCGCATGCCGGGCGGGGCCCCTGCGGCAGCCCTCGCTCCAACCCCCTGATCACTCTTCCGTTGCCGGATCGAGTCAAGGAGCAAACATGGGCAAGAGAGACCGGTTCGCCCTGTCAAGACGAAGCGGATCGCCACCGTCGCGTGCTGCGGGGACCTCTCGTCACGCGTGGCCCTGGCGCCGCGCGGTCGTTCTGTTGTCAAGCGCCGCACTGACCATGGGGCTGTCCGCGCTGCCTTCCGTGCAGGCACAGGCGCAGCAGCCCGTCGAAAGCGTCAGCCAGGACCAGGGCGCCGCCATCGACACCCAGGTGAACGTCCTGGTCTTCCACGGACCGGCCGCCAAGCAGGACGACCCGGTCAAGAAGGCCACGGCGGCGATCGAGAACCTCGGCGAGAAGAACGGGTTCAAGGTCGTCGAGTCCGAGGACGCGAGCGTGTTCAACACCGCCGACCTCGCCAAGTACCGAGGGGTGGTGTTCCTGTCGGCCGATGGAGTGGCGCTCAACGCCGAGCAGGAAGCCGCGTTCCAGTCGTACATCAACAACGGAGGTGGCTTCGTCGGCGTCCACGACGCCGCCCGGGCCCAGTCCGACTCCTCCTGGTTCACCGGGCTGATCGGCACCCGCCCGGCCCTGGGCCTCCCCGACCCCGAGAAGGTCGTCGAGAGCGCGGCCAACGGGGACAACCCGCCGAACGAAACCAAGGACAAGCTGTTCGACGGCAAGAACGACACCAAGTGGCTGGCCCGTACGCCGACCGGCTGGGTCACCATGAAGCTGGACAAGCCCGTCGCGGTGGTCAACTACGCGTTGACCTCAGCCAACGACTCCTCGGGACGGGACCCGAAGGACTGGAAGCTGCAGGGCTCGGAGGACGGTGAGACCTGGAAGACCCTGGACACGCGGACCGGCGAGACCTTCTCGTCGCGGTTCCAGACCAGGCAGTTCCAGTTCACCAACAGCACGGCCTACCAGCACTACCGGCTGGATATCACCGCCAACAGCGGTGAGCAGCTGACCCAGTTGGCCGAGCTGCGGCTCTTCAGCGCCAAGCCGACGCCCCCGCAGGATTCCAAGGTCCAGCAGGCCGTCGTCAATGTGACGGACCGTCAGCATCCCGCCAACAAGGGACTTCCGCTCAACTGGACCCGCTCCGACCAGTGGATCAACTGGGACCCCAACCCGATCGGCAAGGTCCACACCATTGCCCAGGTCGAGGAGGGGAAGTACAAGCCGGGGCTCAGCGCCAACGGCCCGTTCCACCCGATCTCGTGGTGCCGGGACTACGAGGGCGGCCGGTCCTTCTACACCGGCATGGGCCGCACCGAGGAGAGCTACACCACCGACACGAAGTTCCAGAGCCACCTCCTCGGCGCCATCCAGTGGACCACCGGCATGGTCCGCGGCGACTGCCAGGCGACCATCGCGTCCAACTACAAGACCGAGCGGCTGACCGCCCAGAACCAGGCGGGGCAGCTCGACCAGATCGGTGAGCCGCACGGTCTGACCATGGCCCCCGACGGCAAGGCCTTCTACATCGGCAAGGCCGCCTGCCCGTCCGGCCCGATCAGCTCCTGGAACGACCCCAAGGTCGGCCTGGGCTGCGGCACCATCCACCAGTGGGACTCCAAGACCAAGCAGGTCAAGCTGCTCACCACACTCGATGTGATGGGCAACCGGGGCAGCGGTGACGAGCTGGTCAAGAACGAGGAAGGCCTCGTCGGCATCACCCTCGACCCGAAGTTCGAGAAGAACGGGTGGATCTACGTCTACTGGATGCCGCACGAGTCGATCGACCGCGACAAGCGGATCGGCCAGCGGACGGTCTCCCGGCTGACCTACGACTTCGCGACCGAGTCCATCGACCAGTCCACCCGCAAGGACCTGCTGCACTGGGACACCCAGATCCACAGCTGCTGCCACGCCGGAGGCGGCATGTCCTTCGACAAGGACGGCAACCTCTACATCGGATCCGGTGACAGCAACTCCTCCGGCGGCTCCAGCGGCTACTCCGGGAACAACTGGACCCAGGACTACAAGGGTGTCTCCTTCCAGGACGCCCGTCGCACCTCCGGCAACACCAACGACCTCAACGGCAAGATCATCCGCATCCACCCCGAGCCCGACGGCACCTACACCATCCCCAAGGGCAACCTCTTCCCGCCGGGCACGGCCAAGACCCGTCCCGAGATCTACGTGATGGGTGTCCGCAACATCGCACGGCTCTCCGTCGACCCGGTGCACAACTGGCTGAACGCCGGCTGGGTCGGACCGGACGCGGGAGCGTCGAACCCCGAGTTGGGCCCGGCCAAGTACGAGACGGCCACGGTCATCACCTCGGCGGGCAATCAGGGCTGGCCGTACTGCATGGGCAACCGGCAGCCGTACCGCGACCGCAGCAACACCGACGCCAGTGTCCTCACCGGCTGGTACGACTGCGACCACCTCAAGAACGAGTCGCCGCGCAACACCGGCCTGGTGGACATCCCGCCGGCCCGCGACAACATGATCTGGTACTCGCCCCAGGGCGGCGGCCCGGTCTTCCCCAAGCGCTCCGACGGCAGCGGTGTCCCGAGCTACGTCGACAGCGAGGCCACCTACACCCAGCCGTACCTCAAGGGCGGCGGCCAGGCCATCATGTCCGGTCCGACCTACCACCGCTCCCAGGTGGACACCAAGAGCGGTGTCGCCTGGCCGGCGTACTGGGAGGACAAGTGGTTCATCGGTGACGAGTCCAACGCCAACAACCGGGTCGCGGTGACCCTGGACCCGGACCACGTCAAGGACCAGGGCGCGCCGGCCTTCGGCGAGGACCTGCGCAGCATCATCGCGCCCGGCAGCGGCTCCACCCAGCTGCAGAGCTGGATGGACGCCAAGTTCGGTTCCGACGGTGCGCTGTACATGCTCGACTACGCGGGCGGTTTCTTCAGCCTGCACTCCAACCAGAAGCTCATCCGCATCACCTACCAGGGCGGCCCGGCCACCCCGAAGCCGCAGGACGCCGGGGCGCGCGTCATCACCCAGAGCAAGCCCAAGACGGTGGCGTTCTCCGGTGCCAAGGTCGGCGGTGTGGCCTGGGAGTGGGACTTCGGTGACGGCAGCGCGCCGTCGCACGAGGCCAACCCCACGCACACCTACGCCGACTACGGCACGTACCACGCGAAGCTGACGGTCACCTACGCCGACGGCGAGAAGGCCACCGCGACGTTCGACGCCGAGGCCGGCTGCCCGGCGCCCGACGCCCGTCCGACCGTCAAGCTGCTCGACACCGACACCGGCGTGGCCAACCACCGCGCGGGCGGCGACTGCACTGTCAATGACCTGATCGACGACGAGGCGTCCTGGCCGAACCACGGCGAGTTCGTCAGCCACGTCAACGCCGTGGTCAACGACCTCCGCAAGGAGGACGTCCTCGACAACCGCGAGTCGGCGGCAATCAGCAAGGCGGCGGCGCAGAGCAAGATCGGCAAGGTCGCCGGGTACCAGCCCCTCTTCGACGGGACCGCGGCGAGCCTCGCCGACTGGCGGCAGGCCGGCCCCGGGAAGTTCTCCCTCCAGCCCGACGGCACCATCCGCGGCTCAGGCGGCCTGGGCATGCTGTGGTACGCCAAGCAGGAGCTCGGAGACTTCTCGGTCAGGCTCCAGTTCCGGGACATGGCTCCGGGCAACGGCAACGCCAACAGCGGTGTCTTCATCCGGTTCCCGGACCCGCGGACGCCGCTGGCCGACCGTCCGGCCGGCAGTTGCGGGACGGTCGGTTCGGCTCGCACCGCCCCCGAGTGGCTCGCGATCTACTGCGGTCAGGAGATCCAGATCTACGACGGGACCACGGGCGAGGTCCAGAAGACCGGCTCGGTGTACAACTTCAAGCCGCTGGGCCTGGACAAGGCGGGGGTGACCCCCAAGGGCCAGTGGAACGACTATGAGATCCGCGCGGTCGGGCAGCACTACACGATCATCCGCAACGGCGTGGTGATCAACGAGTTCGACAACACGCCCGGCAAGTCGTCGTCCCGGGCGGGTGACCCGCCCACGGACCTGCGTCAGTTCCTCAGCGGGTACGTGGGGTTGCAGAACCACAGCAACAACGACCTGATCGAGTTCCGCAACATCCGGGTGCGGAACCTGTAGTCGCGAGCGGTCAACCCGAAGCGTGACTCCGGGGGAGGCTACCCCCTCGGACACTCGCTGTAGCGGCACGGAGGCGAGGGCCGCGGCCTTGAGGTCGCGGCCCTCGCTGCGTGTCACCACAAGTGAATAGTTCTACGGGCGATGGTTAAGCGCTGCTGCAGCAATGACGGCCCCGAGTCTGCCGGGCTCGGGGCGCACTCGGCCCGCCGTACGGCGCAGGGTGCAGAGGATCAGTTCTCGGAGGCTGCGTCGCCGGTCGGGGGGTCACCGGCAATCCGCTCATGGTGCCTGATCACTTCGGCGATGATGAAGTTCAGGAGCTTCTCGGCGAAGGCGGGGTCGAGTTTCGCGTTCTCGGCGAGGCGGCGCAGGCGGGCGATCTGTTCGGTTTCGCGGGTCGGGTCGGCCGGGGGCAGTTTGTGGTTGGCCTTGAGGTGGCCGACCTGCTGGGTGCACTTGAAGCGCTCGGCGAGCATGTGGACAACAGCGGCGTCGATGTTGTCGATGCTCTCGCGGAGCCGGTTCAGTTCCGCGCGTACGGACTCGTCGATGTCGCCTGTGGTCATGGTCGTCGAGCTTACGGCCTCCCCCGCGACAGGGAGTGGGCTCCCTGCCGTGGGGGAGGCCGTCAGGCGCCCGGGGTCCTCGCGGTGATCGTCGGTGGGTGTTCGGGGTCGGGGACCTGGTCGCTCCAGCCGCCGGGAACGGCGCGGCCCTGTTGTTCGCGGAAACGGACGGGGGCGGTGCCGACGCGGCGGGCGAAGAGGCGGGAGAAGTAGGCGGGGTCGTCGTAGCCGACGCGGCGGGCGACCGCGGCGACGGGCAGGTCGGTTGCGGCGAGGAGTTCTTTGGCTCGGCCGAGGCGGATGCCGAGGAGGTAGTCCTTGGGGCTGCAGCCGGCGCCGCGGCGTACGGCGGTGCGCAGTTCGGCGGGGGTCATGCCGTGGCGGGCCGCGTGTTCGGCGACGGAGAGGGGCTGGAATGCGTCGCGGGCGAGGGCCTGGAGGACGGGGTCGCCGTCGGGGCTGACGTCGGCGCGGGCGCGACGCAGGGCGACGAGGAGTTCGTGGACGGCGGCGCCGGTCTCGACTTCGAGGAGGGGATTGCCGCGTCTGGCGGCGCGGACCATGCGGCTGACGGCGGCGCGTGGTCCTGCGGTGTCGGCGAGGGGGACGAGGGGGCGGTCGGGTTCGATGTAGCCGAGTTCGGTGTAGGTGGTGGTGGCGGGGCCGGTGAAGTCGACGAAGGCTTCGTCCCAGCCGGTGCCGGGGTCGGCGCCGTAGTGGTGCGGGGTGCCGGGGGTGAGCCAGATGAGGCTGGGGGCGGTGACGGGTGTGCGGCGGCCGTCGGGGCCGCTGAACCAGCCGCTGCCGGAGTTGATGACGACGGCGACGTGGTGGTCGAGGGTGCGGGGGCCGACGGTGGGCAGGGCGCCGTGTTGCAGGCCGACGCCCAGGCAGACGAGGCCGAGGCGGTGGTGGAGCGGGCTGGGCGTGAAGAATCGCATCCAGGTGTGGTAGGTCGGCATCGGCTTTCCTTCCTCCGCTCGGCTCCCGGGCTCGACTCCGCCGGGCTCGCTTCGGCTCGGTCGGCCGCGGTGATCTGCGCATTGTGTCCAAACAGCAGTGATCTTTGTCCATGGACCGGCTGCACGCCAGGGGGCGAGGGTGGATGGAACATTCCTCCCGGGTTCGCCCGCTCCGTGGTGCGTGCCGTTGTGCGGCCCCGGGGTGTGCGGCCCCGGGGGTGGGACCGGCGCAACAGGAGAGTACGAGCACGATGGCTGATTTCACCGTGGGGGACGACCACTTCCGGCTCGACGGGAAGCCCGTACGCCTGCTGTCGGGGGCGCTGCACTATTTCCGGGTGCACGAGGCGCAGTGGGATCACCGGCTGTCGATGCTGCGGGCGATGGGCCTGAACTGTGTGGAGACGTACGTTCCGTGGAATCTGCATGAGCCGGAGCCCGGGGTGTTCCGGGATGTGGCGGCGCTCGGCCGGTTCCTGGATGCGGCGCACCGGGCGGGGCTGTGGGCGATCGTGCGCCCGGGTCCGTACATCTGTGCCGAGTGGGAGAACGGCGGGTTGCCCGCGTGGGTGACGGGCCGGTTCGGGCGGCGGGTGCGGACGCGTGATGCCGGGTATCTGGAGGCGGTCGAGCGGTGGTTCGCCGAGTTGTTGCCGCAGGTGGTGGAGCGGCAGATCGACCGCGGCGGCCCGGTGGTCATGGTTCAGGTGGAGAACGAGTACGGGAGCTACGGAACCGATCGGGTCTATCTGGGGCGGCTGGTGGAGGTGCTGCGCGGGCACGGGGTGAGTGTGCCGCTGTTCACGTCGGACGGGCCGGAGGACCACATGCTGACGGGTGGTTCCGTGCCGGGGTTGCTGGCGACGGCGAATTTCGGCTCGGGGGCGCGTGAGGCGTTCGAGGTGCTGCGCCGGCATCAGCCGGAGGGTCCGCTGATGTGTATGGAGTTCTGGTGCGGCTGGTTCGAGCACTGGGGTGCCGCGCCGGTGGTCCGGGATCCGGCGGAGGCCGCGGAGGCGCTGCGGGAGATTCTGGAGTGCGGGGCATCGGTGAATATCTACATGGCGCACGGGGGGACGAATTTTGCGGGCTGGGCGGGGGCGAACCGCTCGGGTCCGGTGCAGGACCAGGATTTTCAGCCGACGGTGACGTCGTACGACTACGATGCGCCGATCGACGAGTACGGGCGGCCGACGGAGAAGTTCTGGCTGTTCCGGAGGGTCTTGGCGGAGTTTGCGGACGGTCCGCTCCCGGAGCTGCCGCCGGAGCCGGCCGGGCCCCCGGCGCCGGTGCGGGCGGAGCTGACCGGGTGGGCGCCGCTGTCTGTGGTGCTGGAGGTGCTGGGCGACCCGGAACGGGCGGAGTCCGGTGTTCCGCCGACGTTCGAGGAGCTGGGCGTGGACCGGGGCCTGGTGCGGTACGAGGTCGCGGTTCCGGGTTCGCGACGCCCGTATGCGCTGGGTGTGTCCGGGCTCCGGGACCGGGCGGTGGTGTATGTGAACGGGGTCCGGGAAGGCGTGCTGAGCGGCGAGAGCGCCACCCTCGACGAGCCGGTGGCCGGGCCCGCGTCGGTCGAGCTGTGGGTGGAGTCGCTGGGCCGGGTCAATTACGGGCCGCGGCTGGGTGAGCCGAAGGGCATCACGGGCGGCGTCCGGCACGAGCGGCAGTATCTGCACGGGGTGCGGGCGCGGGCGCTGCGGCTGGCCGCTTTCGAGGAGCCGGGTGCGGTGGACGCGGTGCCGTTCGGGGCTGTCGCCGAGAGGGGTCGTGCCGGGCTGTACCGGGGTTCGTTCGAGTCGGCGGTTTCGGGGCGCGCGGGTCTTCCGGATCATGCGGGGATCGAACTGCCGGGCTGGACGCGCGGGTTCGTCTGGGTGAACGGTTTCTGTCTGGGCCGGTACTGGTCGGCGGGTCCGCAGCGGACGCTGTATGTGCCGGGTCCGGTTCTGCGGGAGGGCGTCAACGAGGTGTGGGTGCTGGAGGTGGAGGGCGCCGGGGATCCGTGGGTGGAGCTGGGTCCGGGTGTGCCCGTCCGGACGGGCACACCCGGGGGTGCGCAGGGCTGATGCGGTGGGGCCGGTCGGGGCGTCGGAGTGTGGCTGCCGCGGAGGCGATGGTCGGTCTTAAGCGTGGGCAGGTCGATGGGTTTGGCGAGCTTGATGGGAGTCGACGCGGAGCGTCGGTGACCGACGACAACGCCGCACGCGGAGTCGCAGGGCGTCGGGAGCCCACTCCCTGTCGCGGGGGAGGCCGTTACAGTGGAAGCCGGTTGAGCGTCACGGATGGGGGGTGCGGACGTGACGGACGGCGGCCCGGTGGTGCATGGCTTCCCTCATCTGGACATCGTCCGGTCCGCGATCACCGCGCTGTACCGGAGGCTGTCGTACGACGGTGTGCGCAGGTACGCCCCGAGCCTGTTGCCCGCCGACGCGGCCTTCTCCGACCAGGACGATCTGCATCTGGGGGCGCAGCGCGTGGCGCGGGCGATGGTCCGGCATCTGCATCTGCCGGATGCCCGCATGATCGTCGGGTTCCGGGCGATGGAGCATGCGGGGAGTGTCGAACTCGCGGCGGGGCCCGAGTACTTCATCGAGCTCAACGACCGTTTCCGCACTCATCGCAGGGACATCGGTGCCGCGCTGTCGCACGAGGTGATGCATGTGCTGTTGCACCGGCTGGGTCTGGAGTTCCCCGGTACGCGGGACAACGAGATCCTGACCGACACGGCGGCGGCGTATCTGGGGGCGGGCTGGCTGCTGCTCGACGCGTTCCGGGAGGACGCCGCCTCCAGTCAGAAGCTCGGCTATCTCACCCCGGAGGAGTTCGGGTATGTGCTGGCCAAGCGGGCGTTGGTGTTCGACGAGGATCCGTCGCCGTGGTTCACGAGTCCGCAGGCGTATACGGCGTACGTGAAGGGGCGGGCGCTGGCGCTGCGGGACGGGCAGCAGCCTCCGCTGGTGGCGGCGGGCTGGGCCGGCCGGCACCGTTATGCGAAGGACCGGCGGTACGCCCAGGACCATGCGGGGGCCGCCGTGACCTCCGGGGTCCCGTACCGGTTCGAGGGGGGTCCGGGGGGTTGGCGGGTCTCGTTCGCCTGCCCCACCTGCCACCAGCGCATCCGGGTACCGGTCCGGGGCCGGGTGCGGGCGCGGTGCGGGTTGTGCCGCACGGTACTGGACTGCAATACCTGAGCCCGTCGGGGCCCTCCGTCGTAGAGTCGATGGGTGGCAGAAGATCCGATGACGGACACGCGGAACCTGTTCGAGGCCCTGTACGAGGGTGAGGACGCCGTCGTGCGGCTGCTGCGCGCGGGGGCGCCCGCCGAGTCGGTCGACGAGGACGGTGCGACGGCGCTCTATCTGGCGGCGGTGTCGGACCGGCCGGGTGTGGTGCGGCTGCTGCTGGCGGCGGGCGCCGATCCGGACCGGGCGTGCGGGCCCGAGGCGGGCGATCTGCCGATCTGCGGGGCGGTGTGCGGCGGGCACACGGAGGTGGTCGAGGCGCTGCTGGCGGCCGGGGCGCAGCCGGATCTGCGGGAGCAGTTCGGGTTCACGGCGCTGCGGTGGGCGGTGGGTCTGGGTCATGCGCGGATCGCGGAGGTGCTGCTCGCCCATGGGGCGGACCCCGATCTGCCGGGACCGGGGCCGGGGCATGAACCGCCGCTGGTGTTCGCGGTACGGCGCGGGTCGCTGGAGACCGTGCGGGCACTGCTGCGGTACGGGGCGGGTGCGCGGGCCGGGGCGCTGGAGGAGGCGCTGCGGGAGGCGCGCCGGATGCTTGCGCTGGATGTGGAGCAGGAGATGCGGCGCGCGCTCCGGGAGATGTACGGGGACGGGCCGGGGATGGTGGTGCGCCGTACGCCGGTGGACGGCGGGGAGACGGTGACCGTCGAACTGGTGCGGGACGGGGTGCCGTTCGCGGGGCAGGAGCAGCAGACGGGGCACGGTGCGATCGCCACGGTCCTGGAGGGGGAGCTGGGTCTGCGGACGCCGTACGCGGAGCTGGCGGCGCGGGCGCTGCGCGGCGGGAACCCGGAACTGGACAACTGGCACGAGGCGGTCGAGGTGCTGTGGTGGCGGGGCGACGAGGAGACGTTCCAGGCGGGCGCCGCGTGGTGCGCGAGCGACGGTGAGCCGTTGCGGCAGGCGTTCGGTGCGGATGTGCTGGCCCAGCTCGGTTTCCGCACCGGGTCGAAGCCCTTTGCCGCCCGTTCGGTTCCGCTGCTGCGGGAGCTGGCGCGGGAGGCGGCTGATACGGAGCTGATCCAGTCGGCGGTGCTGGGGCTGGGGCGCCATGGGGATCCGGTGGCCCTGCCGGATGTGCTGCGGCATGCGCGGAATCCGGAGCGGGTGGTGCGCCGTGCGGTGACGCTGGCGCTGTTCGACCTGGTCTCCGGTGACCATGCGGAGGGGGTCGCGGCGCTGGTGGGGCTGAGCCGGGACACCGATGCGGAGGTGCGGGACTGGGCTACGACGGCGCTGGCCGCGCTGGACGCGGACACGCCGGTGCTCCGCGCGGCGCTGGCGGAGCGGCTGGACGACGCGGATCCGGACACGGTCGCGGAGGCGGCGCAGGGCCTGGCGCGGCGTCAGGACCCGCGGGCGGTACCGGTGTTGGAGCGGTTGCTGCAGGAGTCGGAGCCGGACGGTTATGCGCGGGCGGTGGCGGTCGACGCGGCGGCGTCGGAGCAGCCCCGCCCTACCGCGCCCCGTACACCGGCTCCGCCGGCACCGCCTGCGCCAGCAGCTTCCGGGCGGCCTCCCCCGCCTCCGCGGGCGCCCACCGTGCCCCCCGGTCCGCGGTGGATCCGGGGCGCCAGCCCTCCATCACGGTGATGCGGCCCCCCTCCGCCTCGAAGACCCGTCCGGTCACTCCGTCGCTCGCGTCCGAGCCCAGCCACACCACCAGCGGTGACACGTTCTCCGGGGCCATCGCGTCGAATGCCCCGGTCCCCTCCCCCGGAGCCGCCATCGTCTCCGCGAACGTCTGCTCGGTCATCCGGGTCCGGGCCGCCGGGGCGATGGCGTTGACCTGGACGCCGTACCGGCGCATCTCCGCCGCGGCGACCAGGGTCAGGCCGACGATCCCGGCCTTCGCCGCGGCGTAGTTGCCCTGGCCGACGCTGCCGAGCAGGCCCGCGCCGGAGCTGGTGTTGATCACCCGGGCGGTCGGGGTGCGGCCCGCCTTGGTCTCGGCCCGCCAGTGCGCCGCTGCGTGCTTCAGGGTCAGGAAGTGGCCCCTCAGATGGACTCGCAGCACTGCGTCCCAGTCGTCCGCGTCCAGGTTGACGAGCATGCGGTCGCGCAGGAATCCCGCGTTGTTGACGAGTGTGTCCAGCCGCCCGAACGCGTCCAGTGCGGTCGCGATCAGCGAGGAAGCGCCCTCCGGCGTCGCGATGTCTCCTCCGTGGGCCACCGCCTCGCCGCCCGCGGCGGTGATCTCGTCGACGACGTCCCGGGCCGGTCCGGCGGACCCTCCGTCGCCGTCGAGTCCGACACCCAGGTCGTTGACCACGACCTTCGCCCCCTCGGCGGCGAACGCCAGCGCATGGGCCCGGCCGAGCCCGCGCCCGGCGCCCGTCACGATGACGACGCGTCCGGCGCAGATCCCGGTGTCGTGTGCGTCGCTGCTTGCGGTCATCTCACATCTCCTTGTTGGCGATGCGGGGGCAGGCTGCTACCTTCCCACCTAACAAATGTTTGGTGGAAAGGTAGCTGATCCGCTCATGGGTGTCTCCACCTCCGGCCCCGCCCCAGGCATTTCCGTCGTCACCGTCGACTGTCCGCCCGTCAACGCACTGCCCGTGCAGGGCTGGTACGACCTCGCCGACGCACTCCGCGCCGCGGGCCGCGATCCCGAGGTCCGGTGCGTCGTCCTGGCCGCCGCCGGGCGCGGCTTCAACGCGGGTGTCGACATCAAGGAGATGCAGCGCGACGCCGGGCACGACGCCCTGATCGGCGCCAACCGCGGCTGCTTCGAGGCCTTCGCCGCGGTGTACGAGTGCGAGGTGCCGGTCGTCGCCGCGGTGAACGGCTTCTGCCTCGGCGGCGGCATCGGTCTCGTCGGGAACGCCGACGCGATCGTGGCGAGCGACGACGCGACGTTCGGCCTGCCGGAACTGGACCGGGGTGCGCTCGGCGCCGCGACCCATCTCGCCCGGCTCGTCCCCCAGCACCTGATGCGCGCGCTGTACTACACCTCGCGCACCGCCACGGCCGCCGAGCTGCACGCCCACGGCTCCGTCTGGAAGGTCGTCCCGCGCGCCGAACTCATGTACGCGGCAATGGAGTTGGCGAGGGAGATCGCCCGTAAGGACGGGTATCTGATCCGGCTCGCCAAGGCCGCCATCAACGGCATCGACCCGGTGGACGTACGCCGCAGCTACCGCTTCGAACAGGGCTTCACCTTCGAGGCCAACCTCAGCGGAATCGCCGGCCGCGTCCGTGACACCTTCGGCAAGGAGGCATGACCGTGACCGACAAGACCATGACGGCCGAGGAGGTCGTCTCCCGGCTCAGCAGCGGCATGACGATCGGCATCGGGGGCTGGGGCTCGCGCCGCAAGCCGATGGCCCTGGTACGGGCGCTGCTCCGGTCCGGGATCACCGGTCTCACCGTGATTTCGTACGGTGGCCCCGACGTCGGCCTGCTCGCCGCCGCCGGAAAGATCCGCACGCTGGTCGCGGCCTTCGCCACGCTCGACTCGATCCCGCTCGAACCGCACTTCAGGGCCGCCCGCCAGCGCGGCGCCTTCGAACTGAGGGAGATCGACGAGGCGATGTTCATGTGGGGACTGCACGCCGCCGCGAACCGGCTGCCGTTCCTGCCGGTCCGGGCGGGCATCGGCTCGGATGTCATGCGGGTCAACCCCGGTCTGCGTACGGTGCGTTCACCGTACGAGGACGGCGAGGAGTTCGTCGCGATGCCGGCCCTGCGGATGGACGCGGCGCTGGTCCACATGAACCGCGCCGACCGGTCCGGAAACGGCCAGTACCTCGGTCCTGACCCGTACTTCGACGACCTGTTCTGCGAGGCCGCCGACACCGCGTACGTCTCCTGCGAACGGCTCGTGGAGACCGCCGAACTGACCGCGGAGGCCGCCCCGCAGACCCTGCTCGTCAAGCGGCACTCGGTCACCGGCGTCGTCGAGACCCCGAACGGCGCGCACTTCACCTCCTGCGCCCCCGACCACCCGCGCGACGAGGCCTTCCAGAGGGCGTACGCCACCGCGGCGGCGGACCCGGACGCCTGGGCGGCGTTCACCGACCGGTTCCTGCCGGCGGACGGTGACGAGAAGAGCTACCAACTGGCCGTCCGGACCTGGCACGAGGAGCAGAAGTGACGACGACCCCCGGGCCCCGGGCCATCACCCGGGCCGAGTACTGCGTGATCGCCTGCGCGGACGCCTGGCGCGACAACGGCGAGGTCCTCGCCAGCCCGATGGGCCTGATCCCGTCCCTCGGCGCCCGCCTCGCCAAGCGCACTTTCTCGCCCGATCTGCTGCTCACCGATGGTGAAGCGATGATCGTCGACCTCGACGGCACGCCCGAGGGGTGGCTGCCGTACCGCCGGCACCTCGCCATGGTGACCGGCGGCAAGCGACACGTGATGATGGGCGCCGGCCAGATCGACCGGTTCGGCAATCAGAACATCTCCTGCATCGGCGACTGGGAACAACCCGTCCGTCAGCTGCTGGGCGTACGCGGCGCGCCCGTCAACACCCTCAACAATCCAGTCAGTTACTGGGTTCCCAAGCACTCCCCCCGGGTGTTCGTCGAGCGCGTCGACATGATCAGCGGGGTCGGCTACGACAGTGCGGCGGCCGCCGGACCGTCGGCGACCCGCTACCACCGCATCCCACGCGTCGTCACCGACCTCGGCGTCCTCGACTTCGCCACCCCGGACCGCTCGATGCGCCTCGCCTCGCTGCACCCCGGCGTCACCGTCGACACGGTGCGCGCGGCGACCGGCTTCGCGCTGACGATCGCCGACGACGTCCCGTACACCCGCGAGCCGACCGCCGGCGAACTCCGGCTGATCCGCGAGGTCATCGACCCGATGGGCACACGCGACCACGAGGTCAGGGGCTGATGGACGCGGCGGATCCGATGCGGACCCCGCTCACCGAGCTCGTCGGCGTGCGCCACCCGATCGTGCAGACCGGCATGGGCTGGGTCGCCGGTCCCCGCTTGGTCTCCGCCACCGCCGAGGCGGGTGCACTCGGCATTCTCGCCTCGGCGACGATGACCGTGGAGCAGCTGCGCGCAGCGGTGCGGGAGGTCAAGTCCCGTACGCAGGCACCGTTCGGAGTCAATCTGCGCGCCGACGCCGCTGATGCGCGCGACCGGGTACGGATCATCATCGACGAGGGCGTGAAGGTCGCGTCGTTCGCGCTGGCCCCGTCGAAGGAGCTGATCGCGGAGCTGAAGGACGCGGGGGTGGTCGTCGTCCCGTCGATCGGTGCCCGGCGCCACGCCGAGAAGGTCGCGGCGTGGGGTGCGGACGCGGTGATCGTGCAGGGCGGCGAGGGCGGCGGGCACACGGGCGACGTGGCGACGACGGTGCTGCTGCCGCAGGTGGTGGACGCCGTGGACATTCCGGTGATCGCGGCGGGCGGCTTCCACGACGGCCGCGGTCTGGTCGCGGCGCTGGCGTACGGGGCGGCGGGCATCGCGATGGGTACGCGGTTCCTGCTGACGTCGGACTCGACGGTCCCGGACGCGGTGAAGGCACGCTATCTGGCGGCGGGCGTCAAGGACGTCACGGTCACGACGGCGGTGGACGGGCTGCCGCACCGGATGCTGCGTACGGAGATGGTCGCCGCGCTGGAGAACGCGGGCCGTACCAGGGCGCTGGCCCAGGCGGTGCGCCGGGCGGCGGGTTTCAGACGGATCTCGGGGCTGAGCTGGTCCCGGATGGTGCGCGACGGCATGGCGATGAAGCACGGCAAGGACCTGTCGTGGAGCCAGGTGCTGCTGGCGGCGAACACGCCGATGCTGCTGAAGGCGTCGATGGTCGACGGCCGGACGGATCTGGGTGTGATGGCGTCGGGTCAGGTGGCGGGCCTGATCGAGGACCTGCCGAGCTCCGCGGAGCTGGTGGAACGGGTGATGGAAGAAGCGCGGGAGGTACTGAAGGGACTGCCTCGGGTGTAGGGGCGGGGCGAGGTGCCCAGGTCCGTCCGGGGGCCGCCCCCCAATTGCCGGTCGGTCCAAGCCGGACAGGCGGATGGATCCAGCCTGTCCGGCAACCCCGGACCGGGGTCCGGGGCAGAGCCCCGGGGGGGGGGGGGGGCGGGGGGGGGGGCGGGCGCGCGCGGGGGGGGGCCCCCCCCGCGCGCCCCCCCCGCGCGCGGGCCGGGGGGGGGGCGCGCGCGCCCCC
>NZ_JBSFYR010000021.1:0-93714 GCF_053599875.1 Streptomyces sp. NPDC005151
CCGGTGGTGTATGTCGATCCGGCGTACACCAGCCAGGAATGTTCCCAGTGTCACCACATCGACAAGCGTAACCGGCCTGCTCAGGCCGTGTTCGCGTGCCAGGTCTGTGGCTTCGTTGAGCACGCGGACCTGAACTCGTCCCACAACATCGCCGCCCGCGGCTGGTGGACGTGGGTCTGCGGGGCCCCGTCAACGGCCCCTGCCATCCCGGAACTCACGCTCCTCGCGTAAGACATCCAAGGTGGCTGGACGCAGCCGGGCCTCGCCGAAGCCATCGACGACCCGAGCAGCAAGCCCGGGAATTCATTCCCGGGTAGTTGACCGACAGGCACGGAGCAGCGCCACCGGTCGCTCGGCGAACAACGCGGCCATCGCGACCGGACCGCCCGGGAACTCCCGTCCCGGCGTGAGCAGATCCGTCCACGGCCCGTCGCCCGGCAGCGCGAGCGTCGTCCCGCGCCAGCCGCCCGCCCCGGCCAGCCGCAGCGACAGCCTGGTCACCGCCGTGACGACCTCGCCGGAGCGGCAGAAGGCCAGACAGTGCGCGGCCGCCGGGCCCTGCGCGGTCAGCGGGGTGTACGTCCCCGACTCGCCGAAGAGCTCCGGCCGATTCCGCCGCAGTCGCAGTGCCGCAACCGTGAGCGCTGCCTTCTCGCTGACGGGACCGTCCTCGGGCGGGCGGCGGAACGGTTGCCGGTTGTCCGGGTCGACCAGTGCCACGTACTCCTGCTCCGTCCCCTGGTACAGGTCCGGCACCCCTGGCATCGTCAGCTGTACCAGGGCCGCGCCGAGCGCGTTGGCCCGGGTGAAGGGTTCGAGGGAGGCCGCAAACCGCTGCAACGCCTCCCGTGCCGGCCCGGTGCCGGCGGCTGGACCGGCCGCGACGAAGTCCGACACCGCCCGCTCGTAGACCGGATCGGGCTCCGTCCAGCTGGTGAACAGGTCCGCTTCCCGTACGGCTTTCAACAGTGCGGGTTCGAGACGGCCCGCCATCTCATCGGCGGGCAGCCCCGCGCAGCCGAACGCTGTCTGCCAGGCCTGCCAGGCCAGCTGCGGATCGGGCGCGACCGCATTCGGGGCTGCCCGCGCCAGCTCCGTCAGCAGCTCCGACCACTGCTGCGGACACTCCGACAGGACCGCGATCCGGGCCCGCACATCCGCGCTGCGCTTGGTGTCGTGCGTGGTCAGCGCGGTGCCGGTGGCGGGCCAGTCGCGCGCCAGCCGGGTGCAGAAGGCATGGAACTCCTCCGGAGCCACCGCGGGGCACCCGGGATCACCGCCCACCTCGGTCGCCGAGATCAGCGGCACGTACCGGTAGAAGGCCGTGTCCTCGACCGACTTGGCCCGCAGCGCCGACGCGGTCTGCGCGAACCGGGCGCAGAATGCCGCCCGGTCCGGCCCGTCACCGAGCCGCCCCAGCGCCAGGTCCCGCACGACAGCGACGGCCGTCGCCTCCTCGGGCACGGAGAACAACGCCCTGGCGTCCCGTACGGCCGTGTCCGGCAGCGCCGCCTCCGCCGCCTCGGTGCAGGGCCCGCCAGCCGTGACGTACGGGCGGTAGACCGGGACACGGACGAGCAGTTCATCGACGGCGGTGCGCAGCGCCCACGGGGCGTGGTCGCGCAGTGCGGGGTCCTCGGCGCAGATGCGTACGGCGAGGCGGGTCAGCAGCGCGGTCTCCGCGGCCAGTTCATGCGTCACCACCCGGTACGCGGCCCGACGGACCGTCGTCGACCAGTAGCCGCCGCGGTCCCCGGCCGGGCCGGCGAACTCCCGGTACCGGCCGAGCAGCTCGGTGGCGCCCATCGGATCGGTGAACAGCCCGTCGATCCGGTGCAGCGCGTCGTACCCCGTCGTCCCCGCGACGGCCCAGCCCGCGGGCAGCGGCTCGGTACCGGTGAGGATCTTCTCCACGACCGTCCACCGCCCGCCGGTCGCCTCGTCGAGCCGCTCCAGATAGCCGGCGGGGTCGGCGAGCCCGTCGGGATGGTCGATACGCAGTCCGTCGACGACACCGTCCCGGACCAGTTCGAGGATCTTGCCGTGGGTGGCCGCGAACACCTCGGGGTCCTCCACCCGGACCCCGATGAGGTCCGAGATGGTGAAGAACCGCCGGTAGTTCTGCTCGGTACGGGCCAGCCGCCACCAGCCGAGCCGGTAGTGCTGGGCGTCCAGCAGCTTCGGCAGCGGAAGACCGGCGGTGCCGGCCCGGAGCGGGAACTCCTGCTCGCCGTGGCGCAGCACCTCCCCGTCCACCTGGAACCGTTCCATCTCGTTGCCGATCCGCCCGGCGAGCACCGGCAGCAGCACCCGCCCGTCGCCCGCCGCCCAGTCGATGTCGAACCAGCGGGCGTACGGCGAGTCCGGGCCCTCGCGGAGGACCTCCCACAGCGCCCGGTTGTGGCGCGGGACGGCGGCCATGTGGTTCGGCACGATGTCCAGCACCAGCCCGAGTCCGTGCTCCCGCGCCGTAGCCGCCAGCTGCCGCAGCCCCTCCTCACCACCGAGCTCGGCCCGGACACGGCTGTGGTCGACCACGTCGTAGCCGTGTCTGGAGCCGGGCACGGCTTCGAGGACCGGCGACAGGTGAAGATGGGAGACGCCGAGCGCGGCGAGATACGGCACCGCGTGTCCGGCGGCCGAGAACGGGAAGTCCGGCTGGAGCTGGAGCCGGTACGTGGCGGTGGGCGTCATGCGAACGTACGTACCCAGCCTGGAGCCGACTGTGACACGGCATCCGGCCGATCCATCCGGACGAGGGGTCGCCCCCTTGGGCGTGCTGCCCCGACGACTACGCCGGCCGCTGCAGCACCGCCATGCTCTGCCCCACCAGCTTCACCCGGTCACCCGCAGACACCTTCGGGCCCGCTCCCGGCTGCACCCCGTCCGGGCGGGCCGTGTCGACCACCACCGACCACTGCCGGCCATGGTTCACCGGAACGGCGAATTCCAGCGTGTCGGCGCTCGCATTGAACATCAGCAGGAACGAGTCGTCGGAGATCCGCTCGCCCCGCGGGCCCGGCTCCGAGATGGCGTGCCCGTTCAGGAAGACCGTCAGCGCCTTGGCATGCGCCGCCTGCCAGTCCCGCTGTGTCATCTCACCTCCCTCGGGCGTGAACCAGGCGATGTCCGTCAGTTCGTCGTGCGTGCCCTCCACCGGCCGCCCGTGGAAGAACCGGCGGCGCCGGAAGACCGGGTGGTCGCGGCGGAGCCAGACCATCGCCCGGGTGAACTCCAGCAGGCTGCTGCGGGACTCCTGGCCGTCCCCCTCGTCATCCTCCGTACCGGCTTTGCGAGGCTCCGGCCAGTGCACCCATGACAGCTCGTTGTCCTGGCAGTACGCGTTGTTGTTGCCGTGCTGCGTCCGCGCGAACTCGTCGCCGTGACTCAGCATCGGCACCCCCTGGGACAGCATCAGCGTGGCGACGAAGTTCCGCATCTGCCGCTCACGCAGCTCCAGCACCTCCGGCTGGTCCGTCTCGCCCTCCACGCCGCAGTTCCACGACCGGTTGTGGCTCTCGCCGTCCTGGTTGTCCTCGCCGTTCGCGTCGTTGTGCTTGTCGTTGTACGAGACCAGGTCGTGCAGCGTGAAGCCGTCGTGGCAGGTGGCGAAGTTGATCGAGGCGAGCGGGCGCCGGCCGTCGTCCTGGTACAGGTCCGAGGACCCCGTCAGGCGCCCGGCGAATTCGGCGAGGGTCCGCGGCTCGCCCCGCCACAGGTCCCGGACCGTGTCCCGGTACTTGCCGTTCCACTCGGTCCACAGCGGCGGGAAGTTTCCCACCTGGTAACCGCCCTCGCCGACGTCCCACGGCTCGGCGATCAGTTTCACCTGGCTGACCACCGGGTCCTGCTGCACCAGGTCGAAGAACGACGACAGCCGGTCCACCTCGTGGAACTGCCGGGCCAGCGTGGCCGCGAGATCGAAGCGGAAGCCGTCCACATGCATCTCGGTCACCCAGTACCGCAGCGAGTCCATGATCAGCTGCAGCACGTGCGGGGACCTCATCAGCAGCGAGTTCCCGGTCCCCGTGGTGTCCATGTAGTACTGCTGATCATCCGCGAGGCGGTAGTACGAGGCGTTGTCGAGCCCTCGGAAGGACAGCGTCGGTCCCAGGTGGTTGCCCTCCGCGGTGTGGTTGTAGACCACGTCGAGGATGACCTCGACGCCCGCCTGGTGCAGTGCCCGTACAGCCTGCTTGAACTCGCTCACCTGCTCTCCGCGGTCGCCGCGGGAGGCGTACGCGTTGTGCGGGGCGAAGAAACCGATGGTGTTGTAGCCCCAGTAGTTGGCGAGCCCCGCGTCCACCAGCCGGTGGTCCTGAACGAACTGGTGCACCGGCATCAGCTCGATCGCCGTGACCCCGAGCTCCGTCAGATGCGCGATGACCTCCGGGTGCGCCAGCGCCGCGTACGTACCGCGCAGTTCCTTCGGCAGCCCCGGATGGAGCATCGTCAGACCCTTCACATGGGCCTCGTAGATCACCGTGCGGTGGTAGTCCGTACGGGGTCGCCGGTCGTCGCCCCAGTCGAAGTACGGGTTGACCACCACCGAGCTCATGGTGTGCGGCGCCGAGTCCAGATCGTTGCGCGCGTCGGGCCGGCCGAACGGATAGCCGTACACCGCCTCGCCCCACCGGATCTGCCCGGAGACCGCCCGCGCGTACGGGTCGAGGAGAAGTTTCGCCGAGTTGCAGCGGGCTCCGCGCTGCGGCTCGTACGGCCCGTGCACCCGGAATCCGTACCGCTGACCGGGCATCACCCCGGGCAGATAGGCATGGCGGACGAAGGCATCGGTCTCCCTCAGCTCCACCGCCGTCTCGGAACCGTCGTCATGCAGCAGGCACAACTCGATTCGGTCGGCGGCCTCGGAGAAGACCGCGAAGTTGGTGCCGACGCCGTCGTACGTGGCACCGAGGGGATACGCCTGTCCCGGCCAGACCTGCATAGATATGACTCTTCCACTTCTGATCCGGGTGCTGGGGCACTTGGGACCGACCCGGCCAGATCTTCCCCGAAAGAGTGCCCCGCACCCCGTGCCGTGACCGGCGATGTTTGCCCCATGGAGCGTCGTCCGGTGCGTGCGATCGCAAGGCGGCCGGACGTCCTTGCAGCGTAGCTACCAGGGCTTTTGGCCAACGCGGCGAGCGGGCGTGCCGGACGGTGCGACGGGGAAGAGCTTGCCGGGAGGGGCACTGGGACGTGGCACGGTCCGGTCGGCCACGTCCGCCGGACCGGTCAACATCGGGCCTCTCCGTGTCGCCCGGAACCGGAATCCGAGAACCTGACCGGGGCACACGTCCGGAATGCGGCCCTTGATGGGGTGCTCAATCACTATGAATCAGCTCACTACGGCAGAACTTGCCGCAGGGAACGCGCCTGACGGTTGGGGGAGTTGAGAAAGGAGCCTGTCCATCCGGCTGCACCGGCTCCCGCTCCCGGAGTACCCTTCCTTGATCGTTGGTGGGGGAGCGGAAGGCGGTGCGCGGTTGAGCTCGGGAGGGTTCGAGCTGCCCCCAGGTGACCCAGGTCACAAGGGGGAATCCGTCGACGCCCCGCCCGGGGCGGTATCGCTTGCGCAGCCCATGGAGATCGGTGCCGAACTGGGCTGGGGCGCGGAAGCCTGGAGCGAGGTCCGGACCCGGGCCCAGCGGGCCGGGCGTGCCTATATTTGGCTGAATCTCGTGGAACAGCGGCTGCGCTCCGTGGTCGCCGCGGTGCTGCGGCCGATTTACGAGCCGGTGCACGGCGAGGACTGGGTGGTGGCCGCCGCGGGGCCCGCCGGACAGGAATGGGTGCAACGCGCCGTCGCCGTGCGCGAGGTCTCCCGCCGCAAGGGCTATCTGCTCGACCCGGCCGACGACAACGTGCTCAGCTTCCTCACACTCCCGCAGCTGCGGGAGCTGATGGTCCAGCACTGGCCCTGCTTCGAGCCGTACTTCGACGACCGGCGCGATGTCGAGCTGGCACTCGATGAACTGGAGGTCGCCCGCAATGTCGTCTCCCGCAACCGTGCGCTGAACGAGGCGGTCCTCGCCCAGGCCGAGCGCGCCTCGGCGCGCCTCCTGGAGATTCTGGGCAGCGGCGCCGCGGTGCCGTCCGCGGACCGGCTGCCGGTCGACGCCGTCGAGGAACTGGTCGGCGACCGGTACGCGGATGTGGTCTCCGTCCACTCCGACCGGGTCCGGCTGCAGCGCCAGCTGCCCGCCGAGGACCTTTTCGGCGGTTCGCGCCGCCTCGACGCGATCGGCATCGGCCTCAATCTGCTGGTGCAGAACTTCTCCGGCCGCCGGCTGGTCCGGCTCGCCGAATCGGGCTGCCGGATCCGGCTGCTGTTCATCAACCCGGCGAGCAGCGCGGTCAAGCGGCGTGAGCGGGAACTCGGGCTCAAGAAGGGCGAGCTGAGCCGGTCGGTGGAGATGAACATCCTCCACATGCGCCGGGTCCGCTCCAAACTCCGTGATCCGGGCGCGTTCGAGATCCACGTCTTCGACGAGACGCCGCGCTTCACGGCCTATCTGGTGGACGGCGACGGGTCGGACGCGGTCGGGGTCGTCCAGACGTATCTGCGGCGCGCACGCGGCATGGAGGCACCCGTGCTGGTGCTGCGGGGCGGTGGGCGCGCGGTGGTCCGGGCGGGGCAGGAGAACGAGCACGGGCTGTTCGAGACGTACCGCGAGGAATTCGAGTCCGTGTGGACCGACTCCCGGCCGGTCTCCTGACGTCCCTTCCTGCGTTGTCAGTGGTGCGTGCGAAGGTGGTCGTCACTTGGGGGAAGCACCACAGAAGGAGGTACGGGATGAGCTGGATCAGTGGGCCGTTGTCGGCGTTCGACCTGGAGACCACGGGCACGGACGTCGAGAACGACCGCATCGTGACAGCGGCGGTCGTGCGGCTCGAAGCGGACGGAGCCGTCTCGGAGGAGCGGACCTGGCTGCTGGATCCCGGTGTGGCCATACCCGAGCAGGCGTCGGCGATCCACGGCATCTCGACGGAACGCGCCCGCGAGCACGGGGTGCCGGCTGCTTCCGCGATCGAGGAGATCACCCGGGCCGTCGCCGACGGGCTGCGCTCCGGGACGCCTCTGGTGGTGATGAACGCACGCTATGACCTGTCGCTGCTCGACCGTGAGTGCCGGAGGTACGCGGTCGAGTCGGTCAGCGAGCGGCTGGGCACAACACCGTCGCCCGTCATCGATCCGTTGGTGATCGACAAGCATGTCGACAAGTACCGGAAGGGGAAGCGGGCCCTCCACGCGCTGTGTGCTCACTACGGGGTGCCGCTCGACGACGCGCACGATGCGAGGGCGGACGCAGTGGCCGCTGCCCGTGTGGTGCGGCGCATGGGGGAGAAGCACCAGCCCGTCGGAGTGATGCCGTTGGAGGACCTGCACGGTCTTCAGGTCCACGCGGCAGCCGAGCAGTCGCTCTCCCTGCAGGCCTACCTGAGGCGCACCGCGGATCCGGCGGCAGTCGTCGAACCGGCCTGGCCGCTCATCCCCCGGAGGCGGGAGCCCGCGGGGGGAAAAGAGAGAGGGTGACCCGACGCCACGGGTTGTCAGTTCGGAGCCGGTGAAGCCGCGTCGTCGGCCTTGAAGTCGTAGTGGATCTGCTCTCCGTCGACGGACGTGACGGTGACCGACACGCCCAAGGTGCTGCCGTCGTCCGCCGTGAGCGTGCAGCGGGTAGTGGTGCCGACCTTCCCGACGAGGTCCTCGGGGCACGTGATGTCCGGCTTCGGCTGACCCGTCGTGGAGGCGAGCTTGCCGGCGAGCGAGGTGGCCAGCTTGTCCGAAGACAGCTTTGGAAGCCGGGGGCCGGGGTGGCAAGTCGGGCCCCGCCGACCTCACAGCTTACCGAAGATCACTCCGCGCCAGGTCCAGCCCGACTTGAGGGCGGCGTTCTGCAGGGGGTTGCGCAGCTCCGCGCTGTCGAAGCGGAACGTCTCCGTCGCTTCGAGGCGGCCGTTTTCCCCGCGTTTGAGCGTCCAGCGGCGGGAGACGGTCCTGTCCGCGCCGCGCGAGTACTCCGACGAAGTCTGGAGCCTCGGAGGATTCCCGACGCGGGTGACCTCCCACTGCTCCTCGATGGCACGCACCTCGTGGCCCTCCTCGACCAGACGCATGCGGATCCGGACGGCACGCGTCAGCTGGGACTCGATGAAGAAGGTGTGCCAGGCGGGCTCGGCCATCCGCCACTCCGCCACCAGATCGGCGTCATGCGCTGCGCCGTCGCGGATGACGTACGGGACGTCCGGCCGGTTGAGGCTGAGCAGGGCTGTCCGCAACTCCTCAGCTGAGCGTGGCGCGACCCCGCCCTCGGGGCGTTTGGTTCCGGTCAGCATGTCGAAGAGTCCCATGAAGTCAACCTATGAGGGGTGGGATTGTCGGTGCAAGGCAGGCCGTTTCCGCACGACCGGTGAGCTCGCGAGCGTCTGCTCGCCGCCTTCTCCGGATCCCATGGGCAACCCCCGTCGCACTCGCACCTGTTCGGCCTCGCGGCCAAGAGGCATAGTACGGAGGATCATCGGGCCCCGGACAGGCTCCCCCCGGGCCCCGGACAGGCTCCCCCCGGGCCCCGGACAGGCTCCCCCCGGGCCCCGGTGCCGCCCCCTCGCCAGGCCACGTGCATAGCGCCCACGAGGACCGTTCGACGGGCCGACGGGCCGACGGGAGACGTGAGCGGGCGGTGCGGGCGGGGGTGACCCGTCGCGCGTATCCAACGCTTCCGGAGCTACAGGAAGCGCCGTTCAGAAGGGGTACCAGTGCACCTCGGGGTCGTCCTCACGCAGTGACGCGACCCTGCGCCGGAACTCCGCCAGCGCCGCCGGATTCCCCGGCGCATGCTGCGCGACCCACGCGCAACTCGCCGTTTCCCGGGCCCCCCGCAACACCGCACACCCGTCCCACTCACGGACGTCCCACCCGTAGGCGTCCGTGAACCCGTCGTACGCCTCCGCCGCCAACCCGTACCGGTCCCGGGACAGCGCCAGCACCACCAGATCGTGCTCGCGCAGATCCGTGGAGAACGTCTCCAGGTCCACCAGCACCGGCCCGTCCGGACCGACATGGACATTGCGCGGCAGTGCGTCTCCGTGGATCGGCCCCGGCACCAGATGCGGTACCAGCGCCGCAGCCGCCGCCGCGAATCCGTCCCGCCGTCCCCGCAGATACTGTGCGTCGGCCGGATCGATCGCGTCGCCCGCGAGCCGCAGCCACCGCTCCACCCCGCCGAGCAGCTCACGCCGCGGCAGCGTGAAGCCCTCCGGCGCGGGCAGTGCGTGGACCAGGGTGAGCAGCTGCGCCAGATCCCGCGGCTGGGCAGCACGTACCGCGTCGGGGAGCCGGTGCCAGACCGTCACCGGGTGCCCCTCGACCAGCCGCGCCTTCGGCTCAGCCGCCCGCACCGCGGGGACCGACGATCCGGCGAGCCACTCCGCGACGGCCACCTCGCGCTCGGCCCGATCCAGCAGTTCCGGGTTCTGCACGGCGTTCCGGCCGACCTTGACCACCAGACCGCCGACGGCGAACACCGCGTTCTCACCCAGCGCGAGCAGCTCCGCGCCGTCGGACAGTCCGGCAGCGGTCAGTACCTCGCGCGCACGCATCTCGTTCATGGATCCGATTTTCGCATCTGTGCAGGCGACCTTGACGAACCGACGACCCGTCAGCACCATGGCGAGGGCAACCTGAGCGGCCAGATCCGGGTGAAACCGATCCAATGACGCAAGGGGGTCGAATTCGTGACGTTAGCGAATGCAACGGTGCAGTCCGGGCGGCATGGCCCGCCCGGAAGCCCACAGTCACAGCAGGGTGGATCGGCCCCGCGGATCAACCGGAACGTCGGTACGTGGTTCCTCGTGCTGCCCGCCCTGATCCCGATCCTGATCCTCAGCGTCGGCCCGCTGCTCTACGGCATCGCGCTGGCGTTCACCGACGCCCAGTCCGGCCGCACCCGTTCCACCCAGTGGGTCGGCGGGCTCAACTTCCAGGACCTGCTCCACGACGCCCTCTTCTGGGACTCGTTCCGGATCGGCCTCGTCTGGGCGGTCGGCGTCACCGTCCCGCAGTTCGTCCTGGCCCTCGGCCTCGCCCTCCTGCTCAACCAGAACCTGCGGATGCGCTGGCTGGCGCGGGCCCTCGCGATCATCCCGTGGGCCATGCCCGAAGTGGTCGTCGGCATCATGTGGCGGCTGGTCTACAACCCGGACGCGGGCGTCCTCAACGAGACCATCCGCGATCTCGGGCTCGGCGACGGCCGGGACTGGCTGACCGGACTCGCCACCGCACTGCCCGCCGTGATCGTCGTCGGTGTCTGGGCGGGCATGCCGCAGACCACCGTCGCGCTTCTGGCCGGGCTCCAGAACACCCCGCACGAACTCCACGAGGCGGCCGCCCTGGACGGCGCGGGTGCCTGGCGCCGGTTCCGTACCGTCACCTGGCCGGCCCTCAGACCGGTCGCGCTCTCCATCACCGCGCTCAACTTCATCTGGAACTTCAATTCCTTCGCCCTGGTCTATGTCCTGACCAACGGCGGTCCCGGCGGCCGGACCCGGCTGCCGATGCTCTTCGCCTACGAGGAAGCCTTCCGCTACGGCCAGTTCGGCTACGCCGCGGCGATGGGCTGTGTGATGGTCGCGGTGATCTCCGTGGTCCTTGCCGTCCACCTCGCCGGCCGGCTCAGGGGAGGCGAGGACCAGTGAGTCTCCGGACCAGCAGATCCGCCCGCGCCGGACAGTACGTCGCGCTCCTGGGCTACCTCGTCTTCCTGGCATTCCCGTTCATCTGGCTGATCTCCACCGCCTTCAAGCCGGCGCGCGAACTGGGTTCCCTGCACCCCACCTGGATCCCCGAGCATCCGACCCTGGACAACTTCCGGCAGGCCTTCGACGAGCAGCCCCTGCTGCAGGCCGCCGCCAACTCGCTGGTCGCCGCGGTCTCCGCCGCTCTGATCGCCGTCGTCATCGCCACGCCCATGGCCTATGTGATGGCCCGGCAGCGCACCGGGCTCACGGCGGCCGCGAGCGGATGGGTCGTCGTCAGCCAGGCGTTCCCCTTCGTTCTGCTGATCATTCCGCTCTTCCTGATCCTCAAGAATCTGCATCTGATCAACACCCTCTGGGGGCTGATCATGGTGTACGTCGTCTGGGCGCTGCCGTTCGCGCTGTGGATGCTGGTCGGCTACGTCCGCGCCGTACCACCCGAACTCGAGGAAGCCGCCTCGGTCGACGGCGCCGGAAGACTGCGGACACTCGTCTCGGTTACCGTCCCGCTGCTGGCCCCCGGCATCGTCGCCACCGCACTCTTCGCGTTCATCACCGCATGGAACGAGTTCTTCTTCGCGCTCGTCCTGCTCAAGACACCGGAGAAGCAGACCTTGCCGGTCGTACTCACCCACTTCCTCGGCGCGGAGGGCGCGGCCGAACTCGGGCCGCTCGCCGCCGCCGCGTTCCTCGCCACCCTGCCCTCGCTGGTCCTCTTTGCGATCATCCAGCGCCGGATCACCGGGGGCATGCTGGCCGGGGCGGTGAAGAGCTGATGCGGGCATTCGTGCGTACCGCAGCCGCCGCGGCCACCGCACTGACTCTGCTCCTCACCGGCTGCAGCGGTGCCGGCGGCGGAACGGACAACAGCGGGAAGATCAAGCTCCGCTTCCAGTCGCTGGCCTGGCAGAAGGAGTCCGTCGACGCCAACAAGCAGCTGGTCGAGGAGTGGAACGGGGGCCATCCCGACATCCAGGTCGAGTACGTCCAGGGCAGCTGGGACAGCGTGCACGACCAGCTGCTCACCTCCTTCGAGGGCGACGAGGCACCGGATGTCATCCATGACGCCTCCGACGACCTCGCCGACTTCGCGTACGGCGGCTATCTCGCCGACCTGCGCACACTGCTCCCCGGCCGGCTGGCCGCCGACATCCCGCAGCAGAGCTGGCAGACCGCAACGTTCAGCGACGGTGTCTACGGGGTGCCGTTCCTCCAGGAACCCCGGGTCCTGATCGCCAACACCAAGATCCTCAAGGCCTCCGGGGTCCGGATCCCGAGCCCCGCGAAGCCCTGGAGCTGGGACGAATTCCGCCAGGTCACCAAGGAACTGACAGGCAAGGGGGAAGGGAAGGCGGCGTACGGAGTCGCCTGGCCGCTCCGGGAACCGGTCTCCGTCACCCTCAACCTCGGAGTCTCCAGCGGCGGCCGGCTCTTCCACCGCGGCGCCGACGGCAAGGTGACCATCCGTCTCGACGAGGGCGACGAGGTCATGCCCGACACCATCCGCGACCAGGTCAACACCGACCACAGCGCCGCCCGCACCACGCTCGGCATGGGAGGCTCCGACACCCTCCCGGGGCTGTTCGGCGGCCGGTACGCGATGGTTCCGCTGGGCTTCTCGTACCGTCAGCAGGTCGTCGAGCAGGCCCCGAAGGGCTTCGAGTGGACCGTGCTGCCCGCACCTGCGGGCAGCGACGGGCTCGCCCAGGGTGTGAGCCCGCAGACCCTTTCCGTCGCCGAGGCCAGCCCGCACAAGAAGGAGGCCGTGGAGTTCATCGACTTCCTGCTGCGCCCGGAGAACATGGTGCGCCTGGCGCAGGGGGACTGGATGCTCCCGACCGGCACGGCGGCGCTCGCCGACCCGGCTCTGCACACGGCCGAGAACGGCTGGGCGACCGGCGCCGCACTCGCGAAGGGGCTGCGCCCGGCGCCCGCCCAGTCGGTGCGCGGCTACCCCGAGTGGAAGGACAAGGTCGCCACGCCCGCACTCCAGGAGTACTACAGCGGGGCGATCGGACGGGACGAACTGAAGAAACGCCTGGTCGACGACGGGAACCGGGTCCTGGCGCGCTATCAGCGCTGACCGGGAAAGAGGTCCGGAGGTGCGCTCCTGGGTGCCGGCGGCTCTCCGTGCTCAAGCAGGCGGACGCGTTCATCACCCACGCGGGTGCGGGCGGCAGCCAGGAGGGGCGCGCCACCGGCACCCCGATGGTCGCCGTCCCGCAGGCGGTCGACCGGTTCGGCTACGCCGACATGCTGCAGGAGCTGGGCGTCGCCCGTCATCTGCCGAGGGCCGAGGTGACCCCGGAGGCGCTGCGCGCTGCCGTGCTCGCGCTGACCGGGGACCCGGCGGTGGCGGCGAAGGCGGCGGCGGTACGGGAGCATAGGGCGGGGGAGGGCGGCACGAAGCGGGCAGCCGGCCTCATCGAAGCCGAACTGCCCGCCTGAGCAGGGATTATCGGGACTGTCCGGTGAGCGTGTTGTCCTGGGTCTCCCCCGTGGCCCCAACGGCATGGGAGGGAATCGCACCAGGGGCCCGGTCGGCGCGCACCCCGTCCGCGGCGGCCGACTCGTCGTGTGTCAGGTCCGGCAGCCACCTCAGCCACTGCGGCAGGTACCAGTTGCGTTCGTCGAGCAGCGCCATGACAGCCGGCAGCAACACCCCGCGAATGATCGTCGCGTCGATCAGCACCGCAGCGGCCAGGCCCACGCCCATCTGCTTCATGGACTGCATCGACAGCGTGCCGAAGATCGCGAACACCGCGACCATGATGACCGCCGCGCTGGTCACCACGCCTGCCGTTGTCACCACGCCGTGAGCGATCGCGTCCCTGGTCGAACGGCCCTGCAGTCGGGCTTCCCGGATCCGGGACACCACGAACACGTGGTAGTCCATCGAGAGCCCGAAGAGGATCACGAACAGGAAGAGCGGCAGCCAGGAGACGATTGCCCCCACTCCTTCCGCACCGACCAGAGAGGCGCCCCAGCCGTGCTGGAAGACGGCGGTCAGGATGCCGTACGCAGCGCCCACCGACAGCAGGTTGAGCACGATGGACGTCACCGCGATCGTCAGTGAACGGAAGCAGAGCAGCATCAAAAGGAAGGCGAAGACCACAACGAAGGCGAATACCGGCACCACCGCGCCGACGATCTGGTCGTTGAAGTCCTTCGACCCCGCGACCTGACCGGTGATCGGCGCCTCGACGCCGTCGACCTTGCCGAGCGTGTCCGGGCGTACCTGGTCACGGAGCAGATCCAGGCTCTTGACGGCCCTGCTCTGATCGGATCCACCGACCAGTGGTACGTCGATGACCGCGATGTTCTCCGCGTCGTGTGTCACCATGCCGACCGGGCCCTTGGAGGCGCCCGACGCGACGGCCTGCTCGCGGAAGTCGGCGAGCGCCTGACGTACCGGAGCGGCGTTGATGTCGTTGGCCTTCACCACGACCCGCGCCGGGTCGGCGCCGCCGGGGAATGCCGCGTTGAGCCGCTCGTACGTCCGCACGATCGGGAGCGAGCTGCCGAACTCCTGGTCCAGGGTGAGGTTCTGGGTGTGCATGCCGACGGCGGGCAGTGCAATCGCGGTGAGTGCGCCCGCCGCGATCACCAGCGCCGCCCAGGGCCGGCGCAGCACCGAGTTGAGTACCACACGCCACACCCGGCTCTCGCCGCTCGCATCGCCCGGTTGCACGGCCGACGAGTGCGGGCGGTTGTGGTGAGCGGTCGACTTCCGCTGGGTGCCGGCGGACCGCTTGAGGCGGTTGAGGAACGGCACCCGCCCCTTCTCGACCCGCTCGCCGAGCAGCGAGAGCAGGGCGGGAAGGACCGTCACCGAGCCGACCATCGCGACCGCAACGACCATGAGCGAGGCGAGCCCCATCGCCTCGAACTCGGCGAGACCGGTGAAGAGCATGCCCGCCATCGCGACACAGACCGTCACACCGGAGACGATGATCGCGCGCCCGCTGGTTGCCGCAGCGATCATCAGGGCGGTCCGGGCGTCGCGCCCCTTGGCCCTTTCCTCGCGCTCGCGCCGCAGATAGAAGAGGCAGTAGTCGACACCGACGGCCAGACCGACCAGCAGCATCACCGAGTTCGCCGTCTCGCTCATCGGCTGGAGATGGCTGACCACGCCCATCAGCCCCATCGTCGCGATGATTGCCGTGATGGCCAGAGCCACCGGCAGCAGTGCGGCGACGAGGGCCCCGAACGCGATCAGCAGAATGCCCAGGGCGACCGGTACGGCGGAGAGTTCGGCCCGCTGGAAGTCGTCGCCGAAGGCGTCATCGAAGGTCTTGCCCATGCTGGCGCGGCCGATCTCCTCGATCACGAGACCGTCGTGCTCGCCCTGGACTTTGTCGACGGCCTTCAGCACCGGTTCGACGCGCGCGCTCGCCGTTTCGGGATCCCCCCGCATCTCGAACTGTACGAGCGCGCTGCGACCGTCCGCCGAGATGGTCTTCGTCGAGTACGGAGAGGTCACGGCGGTCACTTCACCGGTGGACTGGACCGCCTGCATCACGGCGTCGACGGCCGAGCGGAACTCCGGTGAAGTGGCCTTCACCGAGGGGCTGTCGGCCTGGATGAGCACGGTCTCGCCCGCCGGCTCCTTCAGCCCGGCGTCCTCGGTGATCTGCACGGCCCGGCCCACCTCGCCGGACAGCTGGTCGCTCTCCTTCACGTCGACCCGGCCGGTCGCCGAGCCGAGTCCCATCGCGAGAACGACGAACAGCACCCATACGGTCACCGCCGCCCATCGGTGCCGTGCGCTCCAGCCGCCGGCCCGGGCGGCGATGCCGCGTACGCGTGGCGCCCCCGTGCGCGCCGAATCCACTGTTCCCATGACGGACCTGCCCCCTCGTGGCCGACGTCGGCTCCCTGCCACCGTCGCTGCTCCGAAGTTAGGGGCGGAATCGCGTCGTCTCCTCATGCTCCACGGTGAACCTGCGGGGCCCGTTCTCCACCTTGCGGGCCAGGTGGACCCCTGAGAGGGGCGGTCCAAGGCCCTTACACGTAAAAGGCTGTCGGGCGTCGCCCAGTGAGGTGGCGGCGAAGGCGGCGGCGGTACGGGAACGGATGGCGGGGGAGGGCGGCACAGTGCGGGAGGCCGATCTCATCGAGGCCGAACTGCCCAAGTAGCTCCGCCACGAGGGCATCCCGGCGCCTTACGGCCGCTCACACCGGACGCCTTCGGCCCCGCCCCCCGGGCGGGCGGTGAGACTTTGCGGCCCCCCAGGACGTGTTGTCCGGTCGATCGTCGCGGGCAGGTCGGGGCAGTCGGGCATCATGCACCCATGAGCATCATGGTCGAGTTCTTCGTCGCGCCGGATGACGCGTCAGCCGCCGACGTGCTGGGGACCGGGCCGGGACGCGCCTTCGAGTCCCTTTCGTGCGGCAACTTAGATCCCGAGGAGGCCGTGATCGAGTGGGAGTGCCTCTTCACCGGCGCCGGCTTCGAGGAACTCGTCGAAGCCGGCGAGCCGCGCGTCGTTGCTGATGACGGCTGCGTCGTCTTTGTGATTTCGCCCCGTCTGTCCACGGCTCTTGCCGGGGCGGGCCGATCCCGGGTGCGTGAGATCGCCGCGTCGTGGGCCGGGCAGCGGGCGGAGGACGGCGAGTTCATCGAGGGGGAGGTGGCCGGCGAGATCGTGGGTGGTGTGGCCGCTCTCGCCCGCAGCGCCGCGGAGCAGGGGCACGGTCTGTACGGCTGGTTCGCGTAGTGATCATCTGCGGAGCCGACGGTGACGAAAACCGCGGCGGCAGCGCGTTCAGGTGGAGCCCGATGGTGAAACGGCCCCGTGAGCGGCCCCGGTCCTCACGCCCCGCTCCACCACCATGCGGGCGTGCCTGCTCTGCCGCGGCGTTTCGCCACGGCGCTCTGCCGCGTCACCCCCTGTCCGGGGACGAAGCAAAGACCCTGTTTGTAAAGGTCGTTGGCGGGTTGGGTGCCCGACGTGAATATGGCCAGCCGGTTTCGTATTACGAAACCTTGTTGAGTAAGTCACAGCTGCGTGAAGGGGTTGATCTGAGCGCGTCAATGGGTGAGGGTCGAGCCAGCCCCCGGAGATCTTCCGGCCGAGGGCCAATCCCCCCACAAAGAATGACGAGGAGACCCCTCTTCATCCTGACTCCTTCGTGGATACCCCCGCCTTTAGGTGAGGGAGGAAACGAAGCCCCTGCGGAGCAGGGCAGGGAAAGACGAATCGCCGCCGGGCGATTCGTCGTTGACCACCCATCAACCGCAGAAAGTCACAAGCAAGCGCGCTAATATGTGAGCCATGACCACTCACGTGAAGCGGGCGTTCAAGTACCGCTTCTATCCGACGGACGCGCAGGCAGCGGAGCTGTCGCGCACGTTCGGATGCGTGCGCAAGGTCTACAACATGGCGCTTGCCGCACGCACGCAGGCGTGGGCGCGCCAGGAGCGGGTCAACTACAACCAGACGTCGGCGATGCTGACCGTGTGGAAGAAGACCGAGGAACTGGCCTACCTGTCCGAGGTGTCCTGCGTCCCTCTCCAGCAGACGCTGAGGCACTTGCAGGTGGCGTTCACCAACTTCTTCGGAAGGCGGGCGAAGTACCCGCGTTTCAAGAGTCGGAAGAAGTCCCGTAAGAGCGCGGAGTACACCACCAGCGCGTTCCGGTACCGGGACGGCAAGCTCACCTTGGCGAAGATGTCCGAGCCGCTGGCGATCGTGTGGTCCCGCCCGCTCCCCGAGGGTGTGAGCCCTTCCACGGTGACCGTCTCGCAGGACAGTGCGGGACGCTGGTTCGTGTCGATGCTGTGCGACGATCCGGCTGTCAAGCCGCTGCCCGCCACCGATGCGGCGGTCGGCATCGACGTGGGCCTGAACCACCTGCTGACCCTCTCCACCGGGGAGAAGATCACCAACCCACAGCATGAGCGCCGTGACCGTGCCCGTCTCGCTCTGGCCCAGCGCCGTCTGGCGAAGAAGGCCAAGGGCGACGGCACCAACCGGGCCAAAGCCCGGCGCAAGGTCGCCAAGATCCACACCCGGATCACCGACCGCAGACGGGATCACCTGCACAAACTTTCCACTCGTCTCGTGCGTGAAAACCAAACGCTCGTGATCGAGGACCTGACCGTGCGCAACATGGTCAAGAACCGGAGCCTGGCCCGCGCCATCAGCGATGCGGCATGGTCTGAGTTTCGGAGCATGCTGGAGTACAAGGCAGCCTGGTACGAGCGGGAAGTGATCGCGGTGGACCGCTTCTTCCCCTCGTCCAAGCTGTGCTCCACCTGCGGCACCATCGCATCGAAGATGCCCCTGCACGTCCGTGAGTGGACGTGTGACTGCGGGACGACCCACGACCGGGACATCAACGCGGCGAAGAACCTTCTGGCGGCCGGGCTGGCCGTGACAGTCTGTGGAGCTGGTGTAAGACCTCAACGGAGTACTCCGGGCGGGCAGTCGGCGACGAAGCAGAAACCCTCACGGCGCGAGCCGTAAGAATCCCCCTCCTTTCAGGAGGGGGAGAAGTCAAGGCCATACACAAGCGCGCACGCCAGACCAAGCTCACCGCGGCGATCACCGCCGTGGCCGCAGCCGCCGGAATCACCCTGTTCGGCACGTCGTTCGCCGGAGCCACGCCCGCCCCGGCGATGGGCACGGTCTACGGCGCCGACGCGGCAACCGCCGTCCAGGGCAGCTGCATCGTGATGCTGGACCAGAAGGCCGACAAGGCGAAGCTCGCCCAGGAGTACGGCGGCAAGCTGAAGCGCACCTACAGCTCCGCTATCAACGGCTTCTCCGCCAGCGGACTTTCGCAGACCGAGGCCAAGCGGCTCGCGGCCGACCCGGCCGTCTCCAAGGTCGTCCAGAACAAGAAGTTCCACATCGACGCCACCCAGGACAACCCGCCGTCCTGGGGTCTCGACCGGATCGACCAGACCGAGACCGCAGGCGACAACGCGTACACCTACCCGGACAGCGCGGGTGAGGGCGTCACGGCATACGTCATCGACACCGGTGTCCGGATCACGCACAAGGAGTTCGAGGGCCGGGCCACCTCGGGCTTCGACGCCGTGGACAACGACGACAGCGCCGACGACGGAAACGGCCACGGCACCCACGTGGCCGGCACCATCGCCGGCGCGACGTACGGCGTCGCCAAGAAGGCGAAGATCGTCGCCGTCCGCGTCCTCGACGACTCCGGCTCGGGCACCACCGAGCAGGTCGTCGCCGGCATCGACTGGGTCACCGCGCACCACGAGGGCCCGTCCGTCGCCAACATGAGCCTCGGTGGCAGCGCCGACCCGGCCCTCGACGCCGCGGTCCAGAAGGCCATCGCCTCCGGAGTCACCTTCGCGGTGGCCGCCGGAAACGAGTCCGCCGACGCGGGCGAGGGCTCCCCGGCCCGCGTCCCGGAGGCCATCACGGTCGCCTCGTCCACGGTGGACGACGAGCAGTCGTCGTTCTCCAACTACGGCTCGGTCGTGGACATCTACGCCCCGGGTTCGGAGATCACCTCGTCCTGGAACGACAGCGACGACGGGACGAACACCATCTCCAGTACGTCCATGGCGACCCCGCATGTCGTCGGTGCCGCTGCCGTCTACCTCGCCGGACACCCGGAAGCCACCCCGGCGGAGGTCGCCACGGCGCTCACCCACGGCGCCACCCCCGACGCGATCTCCCACGCGACCGAGGGCGCGCCGAACAAACTGCTGAAGGTCGTTGAGTAGCAGGCACCACCGAAATCGGCGGCCGCCGTGCTCTCCCCCATGGGGCGCGGCGGCCGCGCTGCTCGGGCAGATCGTCCTATGGTGTGCCCATGACCACGACGTACGCAGCGTTGTTGCGCGGGATCAATGCGAGCGGCCACAGCAAGGTTCCGATGGCGGAACTGCGCACGCTGCTCACGGATCTGGGTCACCGGGACGTCCGTACCCACCTGCGAAGCGGCCATGCCGTCCTCAGCGGTGCGTCGGACTCGGCCGCTCCGGGCTCGCCGACGTGCTCCACCGTCCCGCCCTCACCAAGAGCCTCACCGCCAACACGCGAAACCGGGACACCGTCGCCACGTTCCTGGAGATGACACGTGACTGAGTCGTCGCCCGGCGTCTCCGCGGCCATCGAGGGTGAGCTGAGCCTGCTCGACCCCCTGGTCCGCGCCTCCGCCGAACTCCTCTCCCAGGTGCTGCACCCGGAGTACCGCGAGATCGACGCCACCGGCCGCTCCTGGAACCGCGACGCGATCATCGCCTTGCTGATCGCCGACGACGCACCACGGCCCGGACCGCTCACCGCGTCCCGGATGCACGGGGTCCAGCTGGCCGACGGAATCGTCCATCTGACCTTCGAGACGGAGTCCAAGGGGATACGGGCGCACCGCAGTTCGCTGTGGCGGCTGACCGGCCGGAGCTGGCTGCTCTACTTCCACCAGGCGACCCCCTTCGTCGCCGGACCCTCCGACGACGAGTGACGGCGTACGAAGGCGCGTGACCGCCCTCAGTCGCGGCTGACGCGCTGCGCACGCGCCGTCCACCTGCCGTCCAGTCGCTGACCCGGTCCGTGGTGATCACCTCGCCGGCCGGACCCGAGGCCACAGAGCGCCCCGCGCGCAGCAGCATCGCATGCGTGGTGGAGGCGGGCAGCTCCTCCAGATGGTGCGTGACCAGGACCGTCGCCAGCTCCGGATGTTCCTCGCGCAAGGTGTCCAGGGTGTCCAGCAGCTGTTCGCGGGCAGCAAGATCCAGACCGGTGGCCGGCTCGTCGAGGAGCAGCAACCGGGGCCGCGGCATCAGCGCGCGGGCGATGAGCGTACGGCCCGCTCGCCCTGCGAGAGCGACGGCCAGCGCGAACCGGTCTTCGCCTCCATGCCCAGCATCTTCAGCAACCGGTCGGCTTGTGCCCGCTGTTCGGTGCGCGCGGACCAACGCGGCACCGGCTCGACCGAGTTGGTCAGACCGGTCAGCACCACCTCACGCACCGACAGCGGCGAGCGCAGCGGGTGGCGGGGGTTGACGTGTCCCAGCAGGGTTCGAAGCTCCCGCAGGTCGACCCGTCCGATCGTCCGTCCCAGGATCTCCACCGATCCGGCGGTGGGATGGGTGACCGCGCCGAGCAGCCCGAGCAGCGTGCTTTTTCCGGCACCGTTGGCGCCGAGCAGGGCCCAGTGCTCACCGCTGCGGACGGTCAGCGAGACCGAGTCGAGCAGGACGTTGTCGTCCCGGACGAGCCGGACACCGTCGGCGCGGATCACCGGCACCGGTGCGGCGGATGAGGCTGGGACGGTCGGGGAGGTGGTGGTCACCGGCGGGTACTCCTTCATGCGGGGGTGAGCGTCTCCAGGCGGCTCATGTCCTCGGTGGACAGCCGGATCGCCGCAGCCCCGAGGTTCTCCGCCAGATGAACGGGCGAACCCGTGCCCGGGGTCGGGCACAGTACGGGCGAGCGGTGCAGCAGCCAGGCCAGGGCGATCTGCCCGCGGGTGGCACCATGCCGTTCGGCGATATCGGCGAGCGCCGCGGCGGATTCACCGGCCAGGGCGCCGTTCGCCAGCGGGAACCAGGGCAGAAAGGCGAGGCCATGGGTCTCGCAGAGTCTCAGCACCGCGTCCGACGAACGGTCGAGAAGATTGAAGCGGTTCTGCACCGAGGCGATCCCGGTCAGGGAGAGGGCCTCCTGCAGTTGGCCGGCGGTGAGGGTGTCCAGGCCGATGAAACGGATCTTACCCTCCTGCCTCAGCGCGTCCAGAGCCCCGAGCTGCTCGGCGAGGGGCACGTCCGGATCCAGCCGGTGCAACTGGTAGAGGTCGATCCGGTCGGTCCGGAGCTGCCGCAGACTGGCCTCGCACATCGCCCGCAGCTGTTCGGGACGCCCCGCGATGTGCCAGGCGCTGTCGCTGGTCCGCACCACGCCGCCCTTGGTCGCGATCACCGGACCGTCGCGGTACGGGTGGAGTGCTTCGGCGACGAGTTCCTCGGCCAGCTCCGGGCCGTAGTTGTCGGCGGTGTCGATCAGGGTCACGCCGCACTCCACCGCCTGTCGCAACACCGCGACGGCATCCTGCCGGGTGCCACGAGGCCCCCAGTATCCCGGGCCGGTCAGCTGAGCCGTGCCGAAACCGAGCCGCCGCACAGGCAGCTCGCCCCCGAGCAGGAACGAATCATCAGTAGCGCGCGAAGTATCAGGCATAACGGGAACATTAGTACGCTGCTTCGACGGCCTCCCCTCGCGGCGCCGCGAGGGGAGGCCGTCGCCATGCCGACGGGCAGCCGAGAGGACGGATCGGGCAGGCCGACGCTCATCGGATCCGTGCAACGGGTCCTGCGGCTGCGGGAGTTCGTGGCTCAGCGCCCGGACGGCGCCTCGGCCGAACGGTTCGCAGCCGGCGCCTCGACCGAGGTCCCCGGACCCCGCATAGGATCTGACCGCCACCATGTGACGTACGGCCGCACCGAACGGGAGCAGGAATGCGCTACATCATCGTGGGAGCGGGTGCCGTCGGAGGAGCCATCGGCGGGCGTCTGGCCGAGGCCGGCCACGACGTCGTCCTCGTGGCGCGCGGCGTGCAGTAGGAGGCACTGCGCGAGGCCGGCCTCCGGCTCATCACCCCGGACGGCCCCCGCACCCACCGCCTCCCCGTCGTCGACCGGCCCGAGGCTCTCGACCTGGCCCCCGACGACGTCCTCGTACTCGCCGTGAAGACGCAGGACAGCACCGCCGCGCTCGACGCCTGGAGCGCGCGACCGGTGGCGGGCGGCGGTACTGCAGGTGAGCAGCTGCCCCTGGTCTGCGCGCAGAACGGCGTGGAGAGCGAACGCCTCGCGCTGCGACGCTTCCAGCACGTGTATGGGATGTGTGTCTGGCTGCCCGCCACCTTCGTCCGGCCCGGTGAGGTGTCCGCGGCCGGAGCCCCGCTGACCGGCATCCTGCATCTCGGGCGCTACCCCGCCGGAACGGACGGGACAGCCGAGCGGATCGCCGCCGACCTGGAGAAGTCGAAGCTGCTCGCCCCGGTCGTGCCGGACGTGATGCGCTGGAAGTACGGCAAGCTCCTGTCCAACCTCGCCAACGCGATCGAGGCGGTCACCGGACTGCTCACCGGGGACGACGCCGTCGCCCTGTTCAAGCGGGCGCTCGCCGAGGGGAAGGCGGTCCTGGCGGCCGCCGGTATCGACGCGGTCGGACAGGAGGAACAGGCGAAGGCGCGGGGCGGCCGGATCCGCTTCGAGCCGTTCGACGGCTCGCCGCGCGGCGCCGGTTCGTCCTGGCAGAGTCTCAGCCGCGGTACGGGCACGATCGAAGTGGACTACCTCAACGGCGAGATCGCGCTGCTCGGGCGGCTGCACGGAGTGCCCACGCCGGTCAACGACGTACTGCAGCGCACCGCGAACACGTTCGCGCGCGAGCGGCGGGAGCCCGGAACGATGTCCGTGGCCGAACTCACCGCACGGGTCGACGCCGCCTCCTGAGCGAGCCGGACGTCCGGCACGGGCCGCTGTCGCATTTCTTCAATACCGGCGTCGGCGGCCGGCCGTACCGTCCGGTGCATGAAGACCGAGCACGCCCATATGACCGAATGCGCCGCCGAGGCGGCCCGTATCGCCCGTGGCATCAGCGCCGAACAGTTGGCCGCGCCCACCACGCCCTGTGGCGACTGGGATCTGCGGGAACTGATCAACCACTGGGTGCTCTACACCTCGCACGGCCTGGAGCACCGGGCCCGGCGCACGCCCCTCCCCGACGAGCTCACCGCCCGTGACTTCACCGCCGACGCCGACTGGGCCGAACAGTACGCGGCGCAGCTGGACCGGGCCGTCGCCGCCTGGTCGGACCCGGCCGTTTGGGAGGGCGAGATCGACCTGGACCATGCGTCCTCCCCCGCGGCCGAGATCGCCGGGATGCTCATCGAGGAGACGGCTCTGCACAGCTGGGGCGTGGCCCGCGCGACCGGTCAGGAGCTCAGACTCTCCGACGGGGCGGCCGCGTACGTCCTCGGCGTCATCGACGGATCCGCCGAGCTCTACCGGCAGTACGGCGGCTTCGCCGACGAGGTCGACGTGCCCGGATCGGCGCCCGTCCTCGCGCGCGCACTGGCCCGCAGCGGACGCGATCCGCAGTGGACCGCTGCCTGAAAGTGGCCCACTGGAGCGGATGTTGATTGGCCCGTGGCCGTACGCCAATGACTGGCTACGCTCGGGCCATGACCACTCATCGGAATCACGGTACGGACCGGGCCGTCGTCGACTTCTACTTCGACCCCGCCTGCCCGTTCGCCTGGATCACCTCCCGCTGGATGCTGGAGGTGGAGCAGCAGCGCGACATCGAGCTCCGCTTCCACGTCATGAGCCTCCACCTGCACAACACCGGCAATGAACTGCCCGACTGGTACCGGGAACTGGTCGACAAGTCGATCGGTCCGGTACGGGTCGCGGTCGCCGCGGCGGCCGAGCGCGGCGACCGCGTGCTCCGGGACCTCTACACCGCCTTCGGCACCCGCATCCACCAGCAGAAGAACGAGGACTTCGACGAGGTGATCGCCGAATCCCTCGCCGAGCTGGGCCTGCCCGCCGCGCTCGCCGGCGCCGCGCACGCGGAGACCTACGACGACGCGCTGCGGCGCAGTCATGACGCGGGCAAGGACCCGGAGGCGGACGGCTATGTCGGCACGCCGACGATCCATGTCGACGGCACGGTGTGGTTCGGCCCGGTGCTGCGTGCCGCCCCGCGCGGCGAGGAGGCGGGCAGGCTCTTCGACAGCTTCCGGGTGCTGGCCGGCTACCCGGAATTCTTCGAGCTCAAGCGCACCCGCACCGGCAGCCTCGACGTCGGCTGAGCGCCCGCACCCCTTCGGGACCGCAGGTGCTCCTCATGGTGCTCCGGACGCGGAGCCCGCCTACCCGTACCTGATCGCGTTCGGCAGTCGGCAAGCGAGGGCTTGTCGCAATTGATCCGATGACTCCTGTGAAAGTGAGGGCTCCGAGCGGGTATTTCTGCAAACTTCGTTGACCGTGCTGCGTCAACCCTCCTACCTTTCTCGTGCTGACGAGACAGATTTCATGGGAGGGAAGATGCTCGCACCCCGAAGAGCCGCGCTTGTCGCGGCTCTCTCCGCTGTCCTGGCGCTCGGCGTCCCCGGCAGCGTGACCGCAGCCGGAGCCACCGACCCGGCCGACGTGCACTCCGCAGATGTCTATGTGTCCCCCACAGGTGACGACCGCGCGCAGGGCACGGCCCCTCACCCCGTCAGGACCCTTCAGCGCGCCCGCGACCTGGCACGTACGAGGGCCGCGCGTCACGACGGCGACCTCACGGTTCACCTCGCCTCCGGTACGTACCGGACGCAGAAGCCGCTCGTCCTCGACGCCCGGGACTCCGGCCGGGACGGCCACCGGATCGTCTGGCAGGGGACCGGATCCACGGTCATCAGCGGCGGCCGCAAGGTCGAAGGCTGGAAGCCGGTCCACGGACGCCCCGGTCTCTACTCGGCACCCGCACCCCGGGGTCTCACCGACACACGGCAGTTGTACGTCGACGGAGTGCGCGCCCAGCGCGCACGCGGCGAAGTGCCCGTCGGGCTGACGGTCACGCCCACCGGATACACCGCGTCCGCGGACACCATCGCGCACTGGCGCCACCCGTCCGATGCCGAACTCGTCTACTCCAGCGGTGAAGAGCTCTGGAACGTCGAACGCAACGGCCTCGGCCAGTGGACCGAACCGCGCTGCCGGATCTCCGAGGCCGAGGGCACCACCCTCACCATGGTCCAGCCGTGCTGGGACAACTCCAACAGGCGTGTGGAGTTTCCCGACATCCCGGGCCGGTCCGTCTCCATGGTCGGCCCCGGCCATCTCACCAATGGCGGCAAGGCTTCGTACATCGAGAACGCCTACGAACTCCTGGACCAGCCGGGCGAGTGGTACCTCGACCGCTCGGCCCGCACCGTCTACTACCTGCCGCGCAAGGGTGAGGACATCCGTCGCGCGGACGTCGAGGCGGCCTCGGCCGAGAAGCTCGTCGAAGGCCGTGGCACCGCCGCGGCCCCCGTCCACGACGTCGCCTTCCGCGGGCTCCAGTTCAGCTATGCCACCTGGCTGACCCCCTCGGGGTCCGAGGGCTTCTCCGAGATCCAGGCCGGCTACACGATCACCGGACCCACCGGCTGGGCCACTCAGGGCCTGTGCGGGTTTGTCGAGGGCGGCACCTGCCCGTTCGCCTCCTGGACCAAGATGCCGGGCAACGTCTCCCTCACGTACGGGCAGCGCATCGAGTTCAGCGACAGCGTCTTCACGCATCTCGGCGCCGCCGGACTCGAACTCGGCACCGGTACGACCGACACGCAGGTCACGGGCAGCGTTTTCACCGACATCTCGGGCAACGGCCTGGAGATCGGCGGCGTGGACGGCGGAACCCCCGCCGCCCACATAGAGGTGACGAACAATCATCTCTACGGGCTGCCCCGCGAATACCACGGAGCGGTTGGCATCCTGAGCGGCTACACCCAGCACAACACCATCGCGCACAACCAGCTCGACCATCTCGGCTACAGCGCGATATCCATGGGCTGGGGAGGCTGGCCCGACAAGATCGGATCGCCCGCGACACCCAACCCCAGCCATGACAACGCCGTGAGCGACAACCTCATCTTCGACTACATGCAGATGTTCGACGACGGCGGTGGCATCTACACCCAGGGCATCACCGGCACATCACTGGCAGACGGCGAGAAGGTCACCGGCAATGTCATCCACGACCAGTGGGGCCTCGGCAAGAACGTCTACACCGACAACGGCTGCACCTACGAGACCGTCGAGGGCAATGTGCTGTACGGCGCCTCGTACGCCAATGTCGCCAGCCGCCACACCGACTACCGCGACGGTCTGGGCAACAACGACCCGACGCTCATCAAGGACAACTGGTGGGAGGAGGGCACGAGCGACGGCGACAACAAGGGTCTGGTGACCACCGGCAACCGCATCATGACCTCCCTCGCCGACGTTCCCGCACAGATCGTCGAGAACGCCGGCCTCGAGCCCGCGTACGAGGGGATTCTCGAGCGCGGCACCGGGGCGCTCTCCGTACCCGAGGCGCCGTCCCGGGTCGGCACCAGCACGGCGGGGGCGGACGCCCTGTACGTCACCTTCAACCCCAGCTTCGCGGAAGGCGGTTCACCGGTGACCGGCTACACCGCGCACGCCCTGCGGCCGGACGGGACCGAGGCCGCGGCAGCGACCGTCCCGGCCGCCGACTACAAGCGGCTGGCCTACATCCGTATCGGTGGGCTCCCCGAGGACGGCGGCCCCTTCACCGTCACTGTCACCGCGGCCAACGCGCAGGGCTCCAGTGCCCCGTCCCTCCCCTCGGCCGCACTCCGGCCGACCGCGGCCACGGTGCTGTCCGACGCACCTTCCGCGCCAAAGCTGCGCACCGCGGCCACCGCAGCGACGGTTGCCTGGACCCCGCCCAAGAACATGGGTGACGCCAAGGTGATCGGTTACCGGTTGACGGTCTCCGACGGCCGGACCATCGAGGTCAACGGGCGGGACGCCCTGGTCGGCCAGCCCTCGGCCAAGGGGATGTTCCGGGTGATCGGCGGGCTGACCCCCGGCACCGCGTACACGGTCACCGTCGCCGCTGTCACCGCGGCGGGCGCCGGACCGGCGGTCACGGTCAAGGCGACGACCAAGGCCGGGTAGACCGAAACGGCCGGGCGCCGCGCATCCCGCGCCGCGCCCGGCCGGAGCCGGCCGGACGTGTGGCCCGCGCCGGTGTCAGGCGGTGAGCGCCGCCACGCGCGGCACACACGCCTCGTCGTAGCGGCGCAGCAGCAGCCGCGCCAACTCCCGCGAAGGACCGAGCACGTCGGCCAGTACATCCGCCCCCGCCTCCCGGGCGCCCGCGGCGATACGGTCGGGGAGGCGGCCGGGCGCGATGACGTACGGGGCCACGGCAACACGACGGACACCGGACGCCCGCAGGGACCGCACCGCGTCCTCGGCGGGGGGATGGCCCCCAGGAGATGCAGCGGAGGCGAACGCAGGCCGCACGGCGCACCAACCGGTGTGCCGCAGCTCCCGCGCGATTTCAGCGATCACTGCGATCGCCTCCGGGTCTGTGGAGCCCGCCGAGGCCAGGACGAGCCCGGTCGAGCTTCGGTCGCCGGGGGAGACCCCGGCTTCGTACAGCCGCCGTTCCAGGGCGGAGTTCAGCAGCGGCGAAGGGCCGAGCACCTCCGCCTGCCGGATCCGCAGCCGCGGCAGCCGGGTCTGTGCCTCGTTCAGCACGGCGGGGATGTCGGTCTTGGCGTGGAAGGCCCGGGTCAGCAGCAGCGGAAGGGCCACCACCTCGCCGGCGCCTTCCGTGGCCAGCCGCTCCAGCACCCGCGGCACGGACGGGGCGTTGAACTCCAGGAAGCCGGTCTCCACGCGCAGTCCGGGGCGCAGCGCCCGGACCCGCACGGTGAGCGCGTGCACGGTCGCCGCGTGCCGCGGATCGCGGCTGCCGTGGGCGAGGACGAGAAGAACGGGGGAAGCCATGACGGTACTCGGTTCCTGGATCGGTTCCTGGGTCGGTGTCGTGGGTCAGCGACTGACGAGGAGGCCGCGGCTGCGCAGCACCCACCGCTCCAGCGGGCTGAAGATCAGCAGGTCGATGGCGATGCCGACGATCAGGATCAGGAAGATGGCGAGGAACACCATCGACATGCTGCTGGTCTCGCGGCCCTGCTCCAGCAACTGCCCCAGGCCCACGCCCAGATCGGGCGACGAGGCGATGATCTCGGCGGCCATCAGTGAGCGCCAGGAGAACGCCCAGCCCTGCTTCAGACCCGCCAGATAGCCGGGCAGCGAGGCGGGCAGCACGATGTGCCAGGTGCCGCGCAGCCCGGTGGCGCCCAGCGTCTGCCCGGCCCGCAGGTGCAGCGGCGGGATCTGGTCGACACCGGCGACGAGACCGTTGGCGATCGACGGGACGGCGCCCAGCAGGATCACCGCGTACATCATCTTGTCGTCGAGCCCCAGCCAGATCACCGCGGGCGGCACCCACGCCACCGACGGCAGCGACTGGAGACCGGAGAGCACCGGGCCGATTGCCGCGCGCACCACCTTCACGCGCGCCACCAGCAGCCCGAGCGGGGTACCGATGACGAGCGCCAGCAGAAAGCCGAGCAGGCCGCGCGAGACGCTCGTCCAGATGTAGTCGAGCAGGGTGCCCTGCGCCCAGGCGTTGGTCACCTCGTCCCAGACCTGGGACGGCGACGGCAGCTTGTAGTCGTCGGTGACCTTCGCCCAGATGAGGATCTGCCAGACGATGAGCACCAGCGCGACAGCCACGACCGGCGGCAGGACCTTCTGCACCAGCACCTGGCGTACCGGAGTCCGGTTCACCCGCACCGCGTCGAGCGCGTCGAGCCCCGCCTCCAGCCCGGCCAGGTCCTGGGCGGCGTCCTTGACGGTGCCGGACGCGGCGGTGCTGTCCTTGGCGGTGGTGTCAGTGCTGGCCATGTCGGCGGATCTCCCCACGCAGTTGTTCGGTGATCTCGACGGACAGCTCCGCCACCGTGGTGTCCTCGATGCGGCGCGGCTGGTCGATGCCGACCGTCCACTCCCGGGCGATCCGGCCCGGCCGCGACGACAGCAGGACGACCCGCTCGGCGAGCCGGACCGCCTCCCGCACGTTGTGCGTGACGAAGAGGACCGAGACGTTCGTCTCGCGCCAGATCCGGGTCAGCTCGTCGTGCAGCACATCCCGGGTGATGGCGTCGAGAGCTGCGAACGGTTCGTCCATCAGCAGCAGTTGACTGTCCTGGGCGAGCGCGCGGGCCATCGCCACCCGCTGACGCATGCCGCCCGAGAGTTCGTGCACCCGCTTCCCGTAAGCCCCGCCGAGCCGTACGAGTTCGAGCAGCCGCTCCGCCTCCGTGCGGCGGTCGGACTTGGGTACGCCGCGCAGCCGCAGCGCGAGTTCGATGTTCTTGCCCGCGGTCAGCCACGGGAAGAGGGCGTGCTCCTGGAACATCAGGGCCGGCCGCCCGCCGGGGGTCTCGATGGACCCCGCGGTCGGGCGGTCGAGTCCGGCCACCAGGTTGAGCAGTGTCGATTTACCGCACCCGGAAGCTCCCAGAAGGGTGACGAACTCGCCGGGGGCGACATCGAGCGTGATGTCGTCCAGGACGAGCTGCTGTCCCTCCGGTCCGCTGAAGGACTTCGAGACGTGGTCGATACGGGCGGCGTGCCCGACCGCCGTACGGTCCTCGGCCTTGGTGAGCGTGGTCGTCGCCATGGTCGTCACCTCCTGGGAGATCCTGGAACGGTCGGGTGGCTTAGCCCGACCGGCAAATGGGGGGCGGCGTCGCGGGGCTGGGCACGCACATCTGCCGCGTTGTCGTCAATCACCATGGCTCCGCCATGTCTCAATCCTCCGCCTTGCAGCTGCACGCACCCAGCCTCCATTTGCCGGTCGGTCTAAACTGTTCAGTCTCTTGAGGAGCCACTCCGTGCCCGAGCTGCCTGAGGTCGAAGTCGTACGGCGCGGTCTCGATCGCTGGGTCACCGGCCGTACGGTCGGTGAGGTCGAGGTCCTGCACCCGCGCGCGGTCCGCCGCCATCTCGCGGGTTCCACGGACTTCGCGGCCCGGCTCAGCGGCAGCCGCTTCGGTACGGCCATGCGCCGCGGCAAGTACCTGTGGGTTCCGCTGGACGACGACTCCTCCTCGCTCCTCGGCCACCTCGGCATGAGCGGTCAGCTGCTCGTACAGCCGCAGGACACCCCCGACGAGAAGCATCTGCGGATCCGGATCCGCTTCGACGACGCCCTCGGCACCGAGCTGCGCTTCGTCGACCAGCGGACCTTCGGCGGGCTCTCCGTCCACGAGAACACCCCGGACGGGCTGCCCGACACCATCGCGCACATCGCCCGCGACCCCCTGGACCCCGCCTTCGACGACGCGGCGTTCCACACCGCTCTGCGTCTGCGCCGTACGACGGTCAAGCGCGCCCTGCTCGACCAGTCGCTGATCAGCGGCGTCGGCAACATCTACGCGGACGAGGCGCTCTGGCGCACCAGGCTGCACTACGACCGGCCCACCGCGACCCTGACCCGGCCCAGGTCGGCCGAGCTGCTCGGCCATGTCCGCGACGTGATGAACGCGGCGCTCGCGCAGGGCGGCACCAGCTTCGACAGCCTCTACGTCAATGTGAACGGCGAGTCGGGCTACTTCGACCGGTCGCTCGACGCGTACGGGCGCGAGGACGAGCCCTGCCACCGCTGCGGTACGGCGATGCGCCGCCGCCCGTGGATGAACCGCTCCAGCTACTACTGCCCGAGGTGCCAGCGGCCGCCGCGGGCCAACACGCCTAGAGCGTGACCTCGCGCGCCTCGTCGTAACGGCTGCGGGCGTCGAGGATCTCGGGCATCCGGCCCTCGACGAGCTGGATCAGCCCGAGCAGAGGGCCGGCGACCTCGCGTCCCAGCGGGGTCAGCTCGTAGTCGACGCGCGGCGGATTGGTGGGCTGCGCCTCCCGGAGGACGAGGCCGTCCCGCTCCAGTGCGTGAAGCGTCTGGGAGAGCATCTTCTCGCTCACCCCGTCGACCCTGCGGCGCAGCTCGTTGAAGCGGGCGCCCGTCTCGTACAGCGCGGTCAGCGTCAGGCTGCCCCAACGCCCGGTGACGTGCTCCAGCGTGCCGCGCGAGGGGCACTGCCGGGAGAACACGTCGAAGGGCAGGCTGTCGGCGCAGTCCCGCGGGGCCGTCTCGTCCATGAGAAACAGCTTACGCCCGCACAGTGCTCTCTTTTGGAGTGCGCTGTGCGGGCGTAAGTGATGAGGCAGAAGTGCCGCCCATGCGGTCCGGAAGGCATCCCGGAGGGCCCGGAAATCTCAGAAACCGAAGAAGTGACACGGCGAATCCCCAACCTGCGGTCACGAAATCGATCAACGCTTTGACCTGCTGCTCAGCTGTCGGCAGTTGTCAGCGTTGGTCATCGTTGAGCGCCCTTCCACGGCCCCGAGACGGCCCCGGGAGGGCGCTCCGTGGTGCGATGACAGAAGAGTCACGGGCCCCTGGCCGCCAGACTCGGCGGACTCGTAGTCTCCAGGCCATGGAATGGACAGCGTTAGTCGCCACAGTGGTGGGTGCGGTTATCGGGGTGGGCAGCACGCTCGCCACAGACCGAGTGCGTTGGCGACGGGACACAGGCGAGCGTGACAGAGAGACCCTGCGCACGGTGTCTGCCCAGTTCCTGGAGGCCCTGACTGAGGCGCGCGACGCCATAAGCGATGCCAGTCGATCGGGGCACCTACCAGTGGATGAACGGACCCAGCTTGCTCGCGCCAGCATCCTGGCCCACGGCGTGCACTCGAAGCAGTATCAACTGGAGCTACTGGCCACACCGGAGGTGGCCCAGTCCGCCAGGGATGCCGCCTACCAACTGCTCCTATACCGGGACGCGGTGGTCGCCGGACATCTGCGTGACGATCCTGAGTGCACACAGGTACGGCGCGCCTTCCGGGAGGCCCGCCAGAAGCTCATGGCTGCCATGCGGTCTTCACTGGCTCGCCCCTGAGAGCCTTCGACCGCAGTTTCCCCCTCTACCTGGCACACGTGTGGCTCCTTCAGCCTGAGGTCGCCGACACGTGTGCTCGGCCAACTTGCCTCAACCCACCACTTACCCCAGCTCCCATCCCGTCCGCCTTCGACCCACACACCGTGGAGCGGGCGTGGTTCAGGGCGTCAAGGTGGAGCGCGCCACTGTACGAACGACCTTGAGCCCTGGGCCGCGACTGCTCGGCTCTGCCTGGGTCGAAGGTGGTCGGGATGGGAGCCCACTACGCTCGCCACGCTCCGGCCGGCACTCGCGAACGGCGCCCCGTCCATCCCGGAGTCTGAGCGCCCCCGCCGGAGGCATGTCGTGAAGCCGCGGGCTTGGTTCTCGTCTCATGCCTTCCGGGCCTATCCATCGTGGGCGCGCGGCGGCGGCGGCAGCGCCGAGCGGGCCGAAGGCAGGAGCGCGGGCGCAGCCAGAGCCGGGAAGCGCGCCCGGCGAAGCGGAGCGCAGCCGGGTGCTTGATGAGGTAGAGAAACCTGTAACAGCTCTAGGCACTGTCCTGGCGATCTTCGACGTCAGTGGGCTTTCGGTAAGGCCAGGACCTGACACCCCAGGTCGGCGAACGACGGGGAAGGCCGCCAATGCGGGTCGAATACGACGCCTCTGCAAATATGGCGTACATCTACCTTGTCGACGGGATCGCCCCAGGAGAGGCCGTCCGGCAGGTACCTGCCGAGGACGACACGGCGATACTCGACTACGACTCACACGGACGACTTCTGGGCATCGAACTGTTCAGCGCCAGACGCCGGTTGCACCCGGAGCTGCTGGGCAGCGCCGAGAGAATCGACCGTAACCGCGTCCGCCGAGCGCGTGATTCGTTGAGAGGGCTACCAGGAGTAGGGGCGATCTGACGGATGTCCAGTGGGAGCGGCTTGAGCCGCTTCTGCCGGTGAGCTGCCACCTACACAGCCTGTCGGCCACGTGCTGTCCGGCATAGCACCCGGACGGCACGTCATCACAACAGGGCGAACGTTGCCAGATGCGGCACTAGCTAGGGCGTGTATCGAAAGTAGATCTTGACCGCGCGATGATCTCGGCAAGTGCCGCCGATGTCGCCGACCCGTCAGCAGCCGGGTCCTCCACTGCCAAAAGCCCCACCGTTGTCATCCTTGTGTGCGTCCCTTGGCGAAGAGGGCCGGTTGATCTCATATGGGCTGAGACCTTCCCCGAAATCATCTGCATCCCTCAAGTTTTCGCCGCTTCGGGAGGAACGCTGGGCCCGTGGTCCCTGCTGTCGTGCTCGAGACCGACGGCGCGTGTCCCACCAGACGAGGCCAAGCAGAACAGCGACTACGACCACTGCTATGCCGAGGGGGAAAATCCAGCGCACAGCCGAAGCGGCCACTGTGATGTCACTGATGGGCACCTGGCTCACAAGGTGGCTCATCTGGCCCACGTCCTTCCTGAGGGGATTCCACCGCTCACAAAGCGAGGCAGAGGCTTCCGCTCATTGGAGAGAGAGCCCGCGATGGCCGGAGCCGTGGGAAACTCCAATCCCGCCGCCCTTGGCGGGATCAATCTCGCGGGGCCCGCCTGAACTGGACGTCTGGCAAGGCTCAAGCTCCCTGATAAGTCTACGGCGCGGAGCCGTACGGGGGCCGCTCCGCGCCCGCCCGGACGGAGCCTCACGGTGACACACGCCCCTAGCTAGTGCGAGTGAGTGTGGTCAGGTGATCCAGGTACTCGCGGCCTGCCGTCTCCGTCGCGTAGTCGCGATTGATGATGGCTGCAAGCTCACGGCTGACCATGAGCAGAGAAGGCAGAGACTGGCGGTCACCTTTTAGCGCCCACTTGCCGTAGTTCACGGCCTGGTCCAAGTTGCCTTGCCGGGCCGCGACCACGCCGAGAGTGATCCGTGCCTCCGCCATGCGCATGGGTGAGCACTCGGAGCCGTCGAAGTCCGTGCCCGCCCGGATCACCTCGCGGGCGAGGTTCTCGGCGAAGCGGTCCTCTCTCAGCAGGCGTTAACAGTCCATGGCGTAGAAGTCGAACTTCGCCGGGTCCACCACAAAGTGGTGATCAAGGTTCTCGGGGTACGGCATTCCTTCGATTGGCTGTCGAGGATGTCGACTTCCTCGACAGCATCGTGCACGTGGTGCGGCAAGTGAAGCTGCTCCGCAACCGCCCTGTGTTCGCTCCGCCCAAGGGCGGCAAGGAGCGGGACGTTCCTCTGCCCGAGTCCATTGCCTTCGCGTTGGCCGGCCACCTGCACACGGTTTCCCGCGGCCGAGGTGACGTTGCCCTGGAAGACAGTGAACGGTCCACCAGTCACGGCGTCGCTCACCTTCCGGAGTCCTGAGGGCCTCTCCCTGAACCGCAACCGGTTCAACGATCGCCAGTGGCGTCCGGCTCCACGTGCTGCTGGTGTGGTCGATCGTGTCCCCTGTCGTGGTGTAGGGGATCAAGGTGGTGAGCCTGGGTCGGTGCGCCCTGCATGTGCTTCCGCTGCTCCGGTTCGTGCCCCCTGAACAGGCAACGGCCATCGTGCAACGCTCCGGGAAAACGGCTAAATCCAACCCGGGGAGTGCACGATGGCCTTGTCCCAGTCTGACCTGTTGCGGCTGCTGGAGTCACTACGTGCGGCGGATGGAGTCGAGACAATCCGTGCGGTGTGCGAGCGCATTCTGCAGGAACTGATCGAGGCGGAGGCCACCGCCCGGATCGGCGCCGAGTGGAACGAGCACACCGAGTCCCGCACCACCTGGCGCAATGGGCACCGCGACAGGTTGCTGGCCACCCAGGGCAGAGAACAGCTGCCCGCCGCTACACCACACCAGGGGACATGACCGTGTGGTCACCGGGCGGGACAACGGAATGCATGCGCTGCGGCATTTTTACGCGTCCGTACTCCTGGACGCGGGCGAGAGCATCAAGGCTCTCAGTGAATACCTCGGCCACCATGACCCCGGCTTCACGCTGCGGACCTACACGCATCTGATGCCGTCGAGCGAGACCCGTACGCGGGCCGCCGTAGACACAGTTTGGGCCGCCTCGGTTGCCGATATCGGCCCCGAGACGGCCCAAGAAAGCTGACAGGTCGCTGACCTGTGAAAATCTCAGAAACCGAAGTCCTGGGTCCACCAGGGGCCGCCGGAGCCGAAGTGCACTCCCACGCCGAGGCGCTTGTAGTCACAGTTGAGAATGTTTGCGCGGTGGCCTTCGCTGTTCATCCAGGAGTCCATCACCGCCTGTGCGTCCGCCTGGCCGCGGGCGATGTTCTCGCCGCCGAGCCCCGTCACACCGGCCTTCGACGCGCGGTCCCAGGGGGTCCGGCCGTCGGGGTCGGTGTGGTCGAAGAAGCCGCGGGCCGCCATGTCGTCACTGAAGTTCTGGGCGAGCGAGGTGAGCGGGGCACTGGCCGTGACCGGGCTGCAGCCGACCTTTGCGCGCTCCTGGTTGACCAGCGCGAGCACGGCGGCCTGGGCGGAGGTGTCGCCGGCCGGGGTCGTGGCCCTGCGCGCCGGAGCGGCGGCAGATGTCGTCGGCGCCGCCGAGGCCGTGGCGGACGGCGCGGAACCGGTCGTCCCGGCCGCCGCGGGCGCCTTCGTCCTCTCCGTCTGCTCGGCCGTCTTCGAAGGGGAGGCGGACGGCGTGGCCGAGGTGCTGGGGGAGCCCGACCGTTCGGACTTCCGGGGCTCCGGGGAACGCTCGGTGCTGCGGCCGGCCTCGGCCGGCGCGATACCGCGGTCGGCCGGAGCGGTGGTGGAGCCGCCCTGCGTCAGCAGGTCCGGCGCTCCCTGGGAGCGGATCTGGTCGGCGGCCGCGCCACCGGTCACGTGGTACGTGCCGCCGCCGGGCAACAGACCAGAAGCCACGGCCACGGCTCCGACGGCCATCGCAGCGGAGACGCCGATCAGTCCCGTACGCCCGGGCATGCCGGACCGCATCCTGCGGTGCGCGCGGGCTTTCGCGGCCGCGGACGTGTCAGCGGCCGAACCTGCCACGGGACCTGCGGCGGAGCGTCGATGGCGTCCCATCTGCTGTCCCCTTCTGACGGTCTGGACGCCAGAATCGGCGTCAATACGCCTCACCCGATCGAGTGAGGCTCTGGTTTCGACGGGACTGTACGCCATGGCTCAACGGGGCGAAGTGACCCTTGAGTAATTGGCCGGTTAGCGTTCGGCCATGAACGAAGATGTACGACTCACCGCCTGGGTGCGCGGCCGAGTACAGCAAGTAGGGTTCCGCTGGTTCACCAGGGCAAATGCTTTGGAGATCGGTGGTCTCACCGGATTCGCCCTCAATCTCGACGACGGTCGAGTGCAGGTTGTCGCCGAGGGGCAACATGAGAATTGCCACCGCCTGCTGGAGTGGCTGCGTTCCGACGACACACCCGGACGCGTGGATGGAGTCACTGAGATCTGGGGCACCCCGCGCGGCGGTTACGAGGGGTTTGCGATCCGCTGATCCCGTTCCGAATGAGGTCCGAATTCGGGGTCGTGTTCGGACCGTGTTCGACAGGCGGCGAGGGGTGACGAGAAGGGCCGCTCATCTGCGTACACATGAAATGACCTGCGGAAGGACCGGACAGTTGCCAAGATTCGGTTGCCGTGCCAGGCTGCGGCAGTAAGGATGATCTCCACGCCCCCCAGGGCCCCGCAGGAGAGTCGCGCCGCGTGATCGTCAAGCCGCGCGCCCCCGGGTCACCCGCGTCTACGGGGTGTGATCGTGTTGACCGTCAAACTTTTTGGTGAGACGCTGAAAACCCCGCGCACCTTAGCTGTTTGGCAGAGTTCTTTGGCAGCAGAACCGCAGTGATGACAGAGCACTGCCGAGCACCGCGGGTGCGATTCCCTCACGACCCACACCGCATCGGTCGGTCACTCAGTGTGGAGGACCATCCATCATGGCAAAGGCGCTTCTCGGTTACGTCGGCGGTTCCGACCCGCGACTCCTCGCCGAGATGCGACGGCTCCAGCAACGCGTCCAGGACCTGGAATCCGAGCTCGTACGGATCCAGGACGAGAACGACGCGCTCAACGCCGCCGCCCAGCACCAAGAGTCGCTGCTCGACAGCATCGACATCGACGTACCTCAGGCGGAGCCGGCGCTGACCTGACCGAGGGCCCACAGGGGCCGGTCGGGCTGCTTGTGTCAGCCGTCTGAGTTCATCACCGGATCGTCACCGGAATCGTCACCGGATCATTGAAGATCATCACTGTGATCTGTCGCCTTCTTGATCCGCCGCGTTCTTTGATCCGTCACGCAGCACTGTGCAAGATTTGCAAGGGGCGCTTCGGCGTCCCTTCTTTCTTTTCCCCGACTGCGACAGACCCGCCCCGGACGTACACCCCTACCCTTACCGTCTGATGTGCCCTGCACCTTCATCAGCGAAACCGAGAGCGAAAGGTAGAGTCCGGCGGCGTGCATCTCAAGGCCCTGACCCTGCGTGGTTTCAAGTCGTTCGCCTCCGCCACGACCCTGCGGTTCGAACCCGGGATCACCTGCGTCGTCGGCCCCAACGGTTCCGGCAAATCCAATGTGGTGGACGCGCTCTCCTGGGTCATGGGTGAGCAGGGAGCCAAATCCCTGCGCGGCGGCAAGATGGAGGACGTGATCTTCGCCGGCACCACCGGGCGGCCGCCGCTCGGACGCGCCGAGGTGTCGCTGACCATTGACAATTCCGACGGTGCGCTGCCTATCGAGTACGCCGAAGTGACAATCACGCGGATCATGTTCCGCAACGGCGGCAGCGAATACCAGATCAATGGCGACACGTGCCGACTCCTCGACATCCAGGAACTTCTCTCCGACTCCGGTATCGGCCGGGAGATGCACGTCATCGTCGGACAGGGCCAGCTGGACTCCGTACTCCATGCCGATCCGATGGGGCGCCGCGCATTCATCGAAGAAGCCGCTGGTGTGCTCAAGCACCGCAAGCGGAAAGAGAAGGCGCTGCGGAAGCTGGACGCGATGGGAGCCAATCTGGCCCGTGTCCAGGACCTCACGGACGAACTGCGGCGGCAGTTGAAGCCGTTGGGCCGGCAGGCGGCCGTCGCCCGGCGGGCCGCCGTCATCCAGGCCGATCTGCGCGACGCGAGGCTGCGGCTGCTCGCCGACGACCTGGTACGGCTGCACGACGCGCTGCGCAGCGAGATCGCCGACGAAGCGGCGCTGAAGCAGCGTCGGGAGGCGGCGGAGGCGGAGCTGAAGGCGGCCCTGACGCGTGAGGCGGAGCTGGAGGACGAGGTACGACGGCTGGCGCCGCGCCTGCAGCGGGCCCAGCAGACCTGGTACGAGCTGTCGCAGCTTCGCGAGCGGGTACGCGGCACGATCTCGTTGGCCGACGCCCGGGTGAAGAGCGCCACCGCCGCGCCCGAGGAGGAGCGGCGCGGTACGGGATTCAGAGACCCTGAAAGCATGGAGCGCGAGGCCGCCCGGATCCGGGAGCAGGAGGCGGAGCTGGAGGCCGCGCTGACGGCGGCGGAACACGCGCTGGAGGACACCGCTGCCCACCGGGCCGAGCTGGAACGGGAGTTGGCGGCCGAGGAACGCAGGCTGAAGGACGCGGCCCGCGCCATCGCCGACCGGCGCGAAGGGCTCGCCCGGCTGACCGGGCAGGTCAACGCGGCGCGCAGCCGGGCCGGTTCGGCGCAGGCGGAGATCGACCGGCTGGCCGCCTCGCGTGACGAGGCGCAGGAGCGGGCGGTCAGGGCGCAGGAGGAGTACGAGCAGCTCAAGGCCGAGGTGGAGGGGCTGGACGCGGGTGACGCGGAGCTGGGCGAGCGCCACGACGCCGCCAAGCGGGCGCTGGTCGAGGCGGAGTCGGCCCTCTCCGCCGCCCGGGAGGCCGCCACCGGCGCGGAACGGAAGCGGGCGGCGGTCGCGGCCCGGCACGACGCCCTGGCCCTGGGCCTGCGCCGCAAGGACGGCACGGGCGCGCTGCTCGCCTCGCGCGACAGACTGTCGGGCCTGCTCGGCCCGGCCGCGGAACTGCTGACGGTGGCCCCGGGCCACGAGGTCGCGGTCGCGGCGGCACTGGGCGCGGCGGCGGACGCGGTGGCGGTGACGGACCCGGCTACGGCAGCGAGCGCCATCCGGCTGCTGCGCAAGCAGGACGCGGGGCGGGCGGCGTTGCTGTTGGGGGGTGCGACCGCGGATGCGGGTGCGGGGCCGGAGGCTGATACGGGGCAGGTGCCCGTCCAGGGCGGGGCCGCGACGCAGCAGGTACCCGGGCAGGGTTCGGCGCCCGCCGCGGCCGGGGACGTCACGGGCCGGACCGCCGAGTCCGGTGCGGGGCACGTACCGGGGCAGGCTGCCGGGCAGGACCGGGCGGCCCACACCGGTGCGGCGCACGCGCCCGGCCACCACGCCGGCCACGTACCCGTGCCGGGTCCGGCCCCCGACGTCCCGTCCCGCGGCCCCGCCGGCCGCCCCGAGGCACCCGGGCACGTGCTCCGCGCCGCTGCCCCGGACACCCCGACCGCAGTCGCCGATCTTGTCCGCGGACCCGCTGAGCTGATGGCTGCCGTGCGCCGGCTCGTGCGTGGCATGGTCGTCGTCCCCACCCTGGAGGACGCCGAGGATCTTGTTGCCGCGCATCCCGAGCTGACCGCCGTGACCGGTGAAGGAGACGTCCTCGGGGCGCACTTCGCGCACGGCGGTTCCGCCGGGGCGCCCAGCCTGCTCGAAGTGCAGGCCTCCGTCGACGAGGCCGCCGCCGACCTGGCGGATCTCGCTGTCCGGTGCACCGAACTGGCCGAGGCCCAGCGGCTCGCGGGGGAGCGACGCAGTGCCTGCGCCGCTCTCGTCGAGGAGCTGGGGGAGCGGCGCAGGGCCGCCGAGCGGGAGAAGTCGGGGGTGGCCCAGCAGCTCGGCCGGCTCGCCGGGCAGGCCCGCGGAGCCGCGGGCGAGGCCGAGCGGTCGGCCGCCTCCGCCGCCCGTGCCCAGGACGCCCTGGAGCGGGCGACCGAGGAGGCCGAGGAGCTGGCCGAACGGCTGCTCGTCGCAGAGGAGATGCCGGTCGAGGAAGAGCCGGACAACTCCGTGCGCGACCGGCTCGCCGCCGACGGTGCCAATGCCCGCCAGACCGAGATAGAGGCCCGACTCCAGGTCCGTACCCACGAGGAACGGGTCAAGGGACTTGCCGGGCGTGCGGACTCCCTCGACCGCGGTGCCCGCGCCGAACGCGAGGCCCGTGCCCGTGCCGAGCAGCGTCGCGCCCGGCTGCGTCACGAGGCTGCGGTGGCCTCGGCCGTTGCCTCCGGTGCCCGTCAGCTCCTCGCCCATGTCGAGGTGTCCGTCGAACGGGCCGGGCAGGAGCGGGTCGCCGCCGAGGCGGCGAAGGCGGAGCGCGAGCAGGAACTGATCGTCGAGCGTGGCCACGGACGTGAGCTCAAGGGCGAGCTGGACAAGCTGACCGACTCCGTCCACCGTGGTGAGGTGCTCGGCGCCGAGAAGCGGCTGAGGATAGAGCAGCTGGAGGCGAAGGCCCTTGAGGAACTGGGCGTGGAGCCGGCCGGGCTGGCCGCCGAGTACGGCCCCGACCAGCTGGTGCCTCCGTCGCCGGCCGCGGAGGGCGAGGAGCTGCCGGAGGACCCGGAGCACCCGCGCAACCAGCCGAAGCCGTTCGTCAGGGCGGAGCAGGAGAAGCGGCTGAAATCCGCCGAACGGGCGTATCAGCAACTCGGGAAGGTGAATCCGCTCGCCCTTGAGGAGTTCTCGGCACTGGAGGAGCGGCACAAGTTCCTCTCCGAGCAGCTCGAAGACCTGAAGAAGACCCGGGCCGATCTGATGCAGGTCATCAAGGAGGTCGACGAGCGGGTCGAGCAGGTGTTCACGGAGGCGTACCGGGACACGGCCCGTGAGTTCGAGGGCGTCTTCTCACGGCTCTTCCCGGGCGGTGAGGGGCGGCTCATCCTCACTGATCCGGACAACATGCTGGCGACCGGGGTCGATGTCGAGGCGCGCCCGCCGGGCAAGAAGGTCAAGCGGCTCTCCCTGCTCTCGGGCGGCGAGAGGTCTCTGACAGCTGTGGCGCTGCTGGTCTCGATCTTCAAGGCCCGGCCGAGTCCGTTCTATGTGATGGACGAGGTCGAGGCGGCGCTCGACGACACCAATCTGCAGCGGCTGATCCGGATCATGGAGGAGCTCCAGGAGAGCTCGCAGCTCATCGTGATCACGCATCAGAAGCGGACGATGGAGGTCGCGGACGCGCTGTACGGCGTCTCGATGCAGGGTGACGGGGTCTCCAAGGTCATCAGTCAGCGGCTCCGCTGAGGCTTTACTAAATCTTCAAGTCTTCAACACACCTTTTGGGTGGTTCTGGATAGATGTCGGCTCACATGCAACATTGACTTCGAAACTTGAACGCATAGTCTCTGAAGCGTCGTTTTTAACTTCAAGTGGTGGCGCCTGTGAAGTTATGCGCCACTTGGAAGAGTTCCCCCCACGCCTGACGACGCGGCCAGGCACCAGGAGTTCATGTGACCAGCACATCGCAGCCACCGGGATCCGGAGCCCGCGCGGCCCATCCGGAACACCTCGGCCACGTCATCTTCATTACGGCAGCCGCTGCGATGGGCGGCTTCCTCTTCGGCTACGACAGCGCCGTGATCAACGGCGCCGTCGAGGCGATCCGGGACCGCTACGACATCGGCTCCGGAACGCTGGCCCAGGTGATCGCCATCGCCCTGATCGGCTGCGCCATCGGCGCCGCCACTGCGGGCCGTATCGCCGACCGGATCGGCCGCATCCGCTGCATGCGGATCGCCTCGGTGCTCTTCACCATCAGCGCCATCGGCTCCGCGCTCCCGTTCGCCCTCTGGGACCTGGCCTTCTGGCGGATCATCGGCGGCTTCGCCATCGGCATGGCCTCGGTCATCGGCCCGGCCTATATCGCCGAGGTCTCGCCCGCCGCCTACCGTGGCCGGCTCGGCTCCTTCCAGCAGGCCGCGATCGTCATTGGCATCGCCATCTCGCAGTTGGTGAACTTCGGCATCCTGCAACTCGCCGACGGCAAGCAGCGCGGAACGATCGGCGGCCTCGAAGCCTGGCAGTGGATGCTCGGCGTCATGGTCGTTCCGGCGCTCCTCTACGGCCTGCTGTCGTTCGCTATCCCCGAGTCGCCGCGCTATCTGATCTCCGTCGGCAAGAACGAGCGGGCCAAGGAGATCCTCTCCGAGGTCGAGGGCAAGGAAGTCGACCTCGACGCCCGCGTGGCCGAGATCCAGACAGCCATGCACCGCGAGCACAAGTCCACCTTCAAGGACCTGCTCGGCAGCCGCTTCGGCTTCCTGCCGATCGTCTGGGTCGGTATCGGTCTCTCGGTGTTCCAGCAACTCGTCGGCATCAACGTGGCGTTCTACTACTCGGCGACGCTGTGGCAGTCCGTCGGTATCGACCCGACCACCTCGTTCTTCTGGTCGTTCACCACATCGATCGTCAACATCATCGGTACGGTGATCGCGATGGTCCTCGTCGACCGAGTGGGCCGCAAACCGCTCGCGCTCGCCGGCTCCACCGGCATGGCGATCGCACTGGCCTGTGAGGCCTGGGCCTTCTCCGCCGATCTGGTCAACGGCAAACTCCCCACCACCCACGGTGTCGTCGCCCTCATCGCGGCCCACGTCTTCGTGCTCTTCTTCGCCCTGTCATGGGGTGTGGTGGTCTGGGTCTTCCTCGGCGAGATGTTCCCGAACAAGATCCGGGCCGCCGCGCTCGGTGTCGCCGCGTCCGCTCAGTGGATCGCCAACTGGGCGATCACCGCGAGCTTCCCGAGCCTGGCCGACTGGAACCTGTCGGGCACCTACATCATCTACGCATGCTTCGCCGTGCTCTCGATCCCCTTCGTGCTCAAGTTCGTGAAGGAGACCAAGGGCAAGGCGTTGGAGGAGATGGGCTAATCCCCGCTGCCCCTCTCCTCGGCCAGGGGTCCCCGGCCCGTGCCCGCGGGCCGGGGACGCGCGTCCGTCCCTGCGTACGTCAGCCGGCGATCGCCTCACAGAACAGCCGCAGGCTGCGCCACCCCTCCTCGACCGGCATTCCGCCGCACAGCGGATGCAGCACCAGGCTGTCGGCATCCAGCGCGGCCAGCTGCTCCGGGGTGACGATCCGGTAGACCCCTTCGTCCCGCAGCTCCGCCACCGTCGTGGCCGCCGAGCGCACGGCCGACCGGATGTCCTTCGACTGCCAGGAGGCGTAGGTCCGCGCCTCGTGCAGGAAGTGCTCGCCGTACCGGTCCCACGTCCGCTCCGGATCCTCCGACACATGCAGCAACGGCGTCTTCGCCGCCGGCATCATGCAGGAGCCCTCCGTCCCGTGCTCCGCGCGCCGCTCGTGGTAGTACGCCTCAAGTTCCGGCAGATGCGCGCTCGGGAAGAACGGCAGCCCCAGCCGGGCCGCCCGCCGCGCCGCCGCCCGCGAGCTGCCACCGACCAGCAGCAGCGGATGCGGCTGGGTGTACGGGCGCGGGGTGACCCGGACGGTACGGCCGCGGTACGGGAACGGCTCACCGGTCCACGCCTGCAACAGGGCCTCCAGCAGCTCGTCCTGGAGCCGGCCGCGCCTGCCCCATTCGACACCCGCCTGTTCGTACTCCTCGGGCCGGTAGCCGATGCCCGCGACCGTGACCAGCCGGCCCGCGCTCAGCAGGTCGAGGACCGCGATGTCCTCGGCCAGCCGCAGCGGATCGTGCAACGGCCCGATGACCGCCGAGACCGTGACCGCGATCCGGCGGGTGGCGCCGAAGACCGACCCGGCGAAGACGAAGGGGGAGGGCAGCCAGGAATCGGCGGCGCCGTGGTGCTCCTCGGTCTGCACGGTGTCCACGCCGTGCGCGTCTGCGTACGCGGCCATCTCGAGCGCCGCACGGTAGCGGTCCGACAGGGACGCGGGGGTGGCATCGGGATCGACGAGATTGAACCGGACCACTGTGAAGGCCATGACGCGTGTCCCCTTCGCCGGGCGGGCTTGGCGAGGCGCGACAGTAGCTGACGCGGAGTCAGAAGTGTAGGGGTGTGTCGTCCTTGCGCCCGGTGGGCCGCGGCAGCAGTGCGTACAGCCCCCGGAGACGGCGATCGTGGCCGCCCGGCCCAGACCGCCCCGTCCGATCCAGGTGGCGGCGAGCGGGCCGGAGAACCACGTCACGCCCGTGAACAGCAGCCCCCGCCGTCAGCCCCGCACCCCACGCCGCGACAGCGGGCACGGCGAAGCCGCTGGTGTACCAGTAGGCGCCTGCGGGACTGGTGTCCAGCAGCGCCGCGGCATCGTACGTACGTCCCCGCGGCTGATCCACTCCGAATACGCCGATCCCCGCCGAGAACGTCACGGCGGGCAAGGTCGGAAAGGAGATGGACGAATCCAGGAAACTCGTTGCCACCATCATCAGCAGACTCCCCAGAAGGAGGCTGATCGCGGCATTCACGCCGACCGCCCAGGTGCGAGGAAAACGCGAATCCCGGTGTCTGTGCGGTGAAACCGGCCGAATGCATCGACATCGCATTGATCAGCACCATTCCGACCACGGGAGTCAGCGGATACGGCACCGAGATCCAGTCCGGCAGCAAGGTGCCGATGAAGGCGACCAGGTGGGGAAGAGGGTGCGGACCCGGCCGGTGCGCTCGCTGTCGGGGACGGGGTCCAGGCCGCGGGTCTCCGCGGGCGGGATCGTACCTTTACCGCCAAAAGGGCCATAACGACCTGCCGGATCCCGGAGTGGTCCTCCGGGGCCGCCACCTGGCGGGCATGTGACTGATACTGGGTGGGTTATGGAATTCGTCATCCTTGCTGTAGTCATCGCCGCCCTGGTCGTGGCCGGCCTGATCAGCGGGCTCGTGGTCAGCGGCCGCAAGAAGAAGCAGCTGCCCCCGGCACCGTCGAGCACGCCGACCCTCACTCCCGCCGAACCCCATGTCGGCGAGGAAGCCGAGACACCGCGCGAGGAACCGCGCCGCACCATCGAGGAGGCCGGTCCCCCCGGCGCCGAGGCTCCCGCCGAGGAAGCCCCGGCAGTCGCCGAGCCGGCGGCGCCCGCAGTTCCCGCGCTGGAGATCCCGGAGCCCACCGCGGGCCGTCTCGTACGGCTGCGCGCCCGGCTCGCCCGCTCGCAGAGCACCCTCGGCAAGGGACTGCTCACGCTTCTGTCCCGCGACAACCTCGACGAGGACACCTGGGAGGAGATCGAGGACACCCTCCTCACCGCCGATGTCGGCGTCGCCCCCACTCAGGAGCTGGTGGAGCGGCTCCGCGAGCGCGTCCGCGTCCTCGGTACCCGTACCCCCGAGGGGCTGCGCGGCCTGCTGCGCGAGGAGCTCCTGGCGCTGCTCGGCACCGACTTCGACCGTGCGGTCAAGACGGAGAGTGGTGTCGACACGCCCGGCGTCGTGATGGTCGTCGGCGTCAACGGCACCGGCAAGACCACCACCACGGGCAAGCTGGCCCGGGTCCTCGTCGCCGACGGCCGCAGCGTCGTGCTCGGCGCGGCCGACACCTTCCGTGCCGCCGCCACCGAACAGCTCCAGACCTGGGGCGAGCGCGTCGGCGCCCGCACCGTGCGCGGACCCGAGGGCGGCGACCCGGCGTCGGTCGCCTTCGAGGCGGTGAAGGAAGGCATCGCCGAGGGCGCCGATGTCGTCCTCATCGACACCGCCGGCCGACTGCACACCAAGACCGGGCTCATGGACGAGCTCGGCAAGGTCAAGCGCGTCGTCGAGAAGCACGGCCCGCTCGACGAGATCCTGCTCGTCCTCGACGCCACGACCGGGCAGAACGGCCTGGTTCAGGCACGGGTGTTCGCCGAGGTCGTCGACATCACCGGCATCGTTCTCACCAAGTTGGACGGCACCGCCAAGGGCGGCATCGTCATCGCCGTCCAGCGTGAACTGGGCGTACCGGTGAAGCTCGTGGGTCTCGGTGAGGGACCGGACGACCTGGCTCCGTTCGAGCCGGAGGCGTTCGTCGACGCACTGATCGGCGACTGACGGGCCGATTGCGGCTCCTCCGCCCCCGAACGCCGGGCGGGCTCGACAGCGAGCCCGCCCGGCGTCGTCGTTCCCGCCGCCAGTGCCGTGACCGGCAGTGTCTGCCCCATGAGGAGTGTCGTCCAATGCGGCGAGCGGGCGTGCTGGGCGGTGCGAAGCTTGCCGGGAGGGGCACTACGAGCGATGGCAGATGTACGCCAGGGTGCCCAGCAGCAGCCGCGCCTGCGGAGGCGTGGCCGCCGTGTCCAGGACCGGCGGACGCAGCCAGCGGACCGGCCCGAGACCGCCCTCGTCCGACGGCGGTGCGGTGATGTGGCAGCCGTGCCCCAGTGCCCGCAGATCCAGATCAGCGTCGTCCCAGCCCATCCGGTACAGCAGCTGCGGAAGTTCGGCGGCGGCGCCCGGCGCAACGAAGAACTGCGCCCTCCCGGACGGCGTCACGGCCACCGGGCCCAGCGGCAGCCCCATCCGCTCCAGCCGCACCAGCGCCCGCCGCCCGGCCTGTTCGGCGACGTCGAGCACGTCGAACGTGCGCCCCACCGGCAGCAGCATCGAAGCGCCTGGCGCCTCCGCCCATGCGCGTGCCGCCGTGTCCAGTGTGGCGCCCGCCGGCACCTCCTCGGCGAACTCCAGCGGATGAGCGCCGGGGGAGAGGCAGGTGGTGTCCCCGCAGGAGCACCTCCCGGCCGCGGCCCGCGCCCCCGGCGCGACGGCCCAGCCCCACAGTCCTGTGTACTCGGCCACCGCGGTGCACTCGGCCGCGCGGCCTCGACGCCGTGAGCCGGATCGCATCTCCCGGATGCCGCCGATCGTGAAGCCCATGCCCCCTCCAACGGGTCCGGCTCGCCGGTGGTTACGACGCGGAGTACTGTGGTGACACTCCGTCGCCCCGTCGATCCGGCAGCGCCCGGATGGCGTCCGGGGTCGTGCGACACGAGCCGCGCGCCCCTGCGCGCATCACTGCGTCGGCTGCTGATCGTCGTCTGTCAAGTGAATCGCGCCGGACGGCAGGCGCGTTCATCCGAAGGGGTGGCGAATGGTGGCGTTTCTGTGAATGCCCTCGCGGGGGCGGTGATCGCAGAGTTACCGTCGGTACACGAACCGTGGAAGTATGTGCGCCTGTGGGTATGCCGGAGGCAACCCGTTTTCCTGTTCGATGGTGCGCAACCTCCGTACGGACGGCTTCGGCTCACGGCATTTTGATAGTGGTTCGCGCGACAGTATTCAGTGGGAAGGGGGCGTTCCAGTGAGTGGCAGCGGCGCAGGCGATGCGAATGCCCGTAAGCGCCCGAACGGGCAATTGGGGTCATGGTTCGTGCGCAGCGGCTGGTCGAAGGGCGAGCTGGCGCGGCAGGTGAACCGCAGGGCGCGCCAGATGGGCGCCCACCACATCAGCACCGACACCTCCCGGGTGCGGCGCTGGCTCGACGGCGAGCAGCCGCGCGAACCGATCCCGCGCATCCTTTCCGAGCTCTTCTCCGAGCGCTTCGGCACCGTCGTCGCCGTCGAGGACATCGGGCTGCGCTCCGCCCATCAGTCACCGTCGGTGTCCGGAGTCGACCTGCCCTGGGCGGGCCCGCAGGCCGTCGCCCTGCTCAGCGAGTTCTCCCGCAGTGACCTGATGCTCGCCCGCCGCGGCTTCCTCGGCACCTCGCTCGTCCTCGCCGCGGGCCCGGCCCTCATCGAACCCATGCAGCGCTGGCTGGTGCCGGTCGCCGCCGCGGCACCCGCGGAGCCCGAGTCGCCGGCCGCCGCCCGGCGCCCCTCCCGGCTCTCCGGCCCCGAGCTCGACCTGCTGGAATCGACCACCGTGATGTTCCGCCGGTGGGACGCGCAGTGCGGCGGCGGACTGCGCCGCAAGGCCGTCGTGGGCCAGCTTCACGAGGTCACCGACCTGTTGCAGGAACCGCAGCCCGCGGCCACCGCCAAGCGGCTCTTCCGGTGTGCGGCCGAACTCGCCGAACTGGCGGGCTGGATGAGTTACGACGTCGGTCTCCAGCCCACGGCCCAGAAGTACTTCGTCCTCGCGCTGCACGCCGCGAAGGAGGCCGGCGACAAACCGCTGGGCAGTTACGTCCTGTCCAGCATGAGCCGCCAGATGATCCACCTCGGACGGCCCGACGACGCCCTCGAACTCATCCATCTCGCCCAGTACGGCAGCCGGGACTGCGCCACCCCGCGCACCCAGGCCATGCTGTATGCGATGGAGGCCCGCGCGTACGCCAACATGGGCCAGCCCAGCAAGTGCAAGCGAGCCGTCCGAATGGCCGAGGACACCTTCCTCGACGCCGGGATCGAAGGCGAGCCGGAGCCCGACTGGATCCGCTTCTTCTCCAAGGCCGAACTCTACGGCGAGAACTCCCACTCGTACCGTGACCTCGCCTATGTGGCCGGCCGCAGCCCCACGTACGCCTCGCTCGCCGAGCCGATCATGAAGAAAGCCGTCGAGGCCTTCGGTGAGGACGACGAGCATCAGCGGTCGTACGCGCTGAACCTGGTCGGCCTTGCCACCGTGCATCTCCTCAAGCGCGAACCCGAACAGTCCACGGTGCTCGCCGAGCGGGCCCTGCGGGTCGCCAAGAAGGTCCGCTCCGAGCGCGTCAACACCCGGCTGCGCAAGACAGTCGACACCGCTGCCAGGGACTTCGGCGACATTCCCGCGGTTGCCGAACTCACCGATCTCCTCACCGAGCAGCTGCCCGAGACCGCCGAAGCGGTCTGACCGGGCGCCCCCTCACTCCGGCCACGACGACCACCCTGCACAGACCGACTTCGGCTCCCCCTTGCCAGGTCAGCGGGTGATCGGCGTGGCCGGTTCGCGTTCCCGTTCCCGTACTCCAGAGTTGTCACCGCACCGTATGCGGCCGCGGCCGCAGGGTAGGCCCGGCCCCGGATACGCCACTCGCGGTTCATGGGGACGTAACACGCCACACCTCTTCGTCACTGCGGCGAAACACCGTGCGGCATCGGCGGAAACCGCGCTGGGCGAATCTCATGGCGCATAACCGGCCCGCACCTTTTCCACAGTGGTCCCGCACGTGGTCCCGCAGGTTTCGCCCCACGCGGCCGCACCGACGACGAGGAGACGCCGATGCCCCCAGGCATCACGACGCTTGCCGCAGACGCCCCGACGCTGTCTGCCGCCAACACAGGGTTCATGCTCATCTGCTCGGCCCTGGTGATGATCATGACCCCGGCCCTGGCCTTCTTCTACGGAGGCATGGTCCGCGTCAAGAGCACCCTCAACATGCTGATGATGAGCTTCATCAGCCTGGGGATCGTGACGATCCTGTGGGTGCTCTACGGATTCAGCCTCGCCTTCGGCACCGACATCGGCTCGTTCATCGGCTGGAGCTCGGACTTCGCCGGCCTGAGCGGGATCGGCATCACACAGCTCTGGGACGGCTACACCATCCCGATCTATGTGTTCGCCGTCTTCCAGCTGATGTTCGCCATCATCACCCCGGCCCTGATCAGCGGCGCTCTCGCCGACCGCGTCAAGTTCACCTCCTGGTCCCTGTTCATCACCCTGTGGGTGACCGTCGTCTACTTCCCGGTCGCGCACTGGGTCTGGGGCGCCGGCGGCTGGCTCTTCGAGCTCGGCGTCATCGACTTCGCCGGTGGTACGGCCGTCCACATCAACGCCGGTGCGGCAGCCCTCGGCGTGATCCTCGTCATCGGCAAGCGCGTCGGCTTCAAGAAGGACCCGATGCGGCCGCACAGCCTGCCGCTCGTCATGCTCGGCGCCGGTCTGCTGTGGTTCGGCTGGTTCGGCTTCAACGCCGGCTCGTGGCTCGGCAACGACGACGGCGTCGGCGCGGTCATGTTCGTCAACACGCAGGTCGCCACCGCCGCCGCGATGCTCGCCTGGCTCGGCTACGAGAAGATCCGCCACGGCTCCTTCACCACCCTCGGCGCCGCCTCCGGCGCGGTCGCCGGACTCGTCGCCATCACCCCGTCCGGCGGTGCGGTCAGCCCGCTCGGCGCCATCGCCGTCGGTGCGATCGCCGGTGTCCTCTGCGCCATGGCGGTCGGCCTCAAGTACAAGTTCGGGTACGACGACTCCCTGGACGTCGTCGGCGTCCACCTCGTCGGCGGTGTCGCGGGCTCGCTCCTCATCGGCTTCTTCGCCACCGGCGGTGTCCAGTCCGACGCCAAGGGCCTCTTCTACGGCGGTGGCCTCGACCAGCTCGGCAAGCAGGCCGTCGGAGTCTTCGCGGTCCTCGCGTACTCTCTGGTCGTCTCCGCGGTCCTCGCCTTCCTCCTCGACAAGACGATCGGCATGCGGGTCGACGAGGACGACGAAATCTCCGGCATCGACCAGGTCGAACACGCCGAGACCGCGTACGACTTCAGCGGCGCCGGCGGCGGTGCGGCCCCGCGTACGGCCTCCACGCCGGCATCGGAGACCACGGCAGCAGCGCAGACCAAGAAGGTGGACGCATGAAGCTCATCACGGCAGTCGTGAAGCCGCACCGGCTAGACGAGATCAAGGAGGCCCTCCAGGCCTTCGGCATCCAGGGCCTCACGGTCACGGAGGCCAGCGGATACGGGCGCCAGCGCGGCCACACCGAGGTCTACCGGGGCGCCGAGTACACCGTCGACCTCGTCCCCAAGATCCGTATCGAGGTCCTCGTCGAGGACGAGGACGCCGAACAGCTCATCGATGTCGTGGTCAAGGCCGCCCGAACCGGCAAGATCGGAGACGGCAAGGTCTGGAGCGTTCCCGTCGAGACAGCCGTACGGGTCCGCACCGGCGAACGCGGCCCGGACGCACTCTGACCGACGGCCTCGCAAACTGAAAGGCAGCTGGGTGACGAGCACCGAAGTGACCACCGAATCCGAAGACTCGGGACCCAGCGGCTACGCGGCGGCCCGGCTGCGCCTTCTCCAGGAGAAGGTGCAGTCCGGGCCGCCGCGCCGTGCGGCCCTCGCCTCACTCACCGACGACTGGCTGACCGCCCTGTTCGCCACCGCCACCGAACAGACCGGCGTCCGCGGCGCCGCCCTCGTCGCCGTCGGCGGCTACGGCCGCGGCGAACTCTCCCCGCGCAGCGACCTCGACCTCGTGCTCCTGCACGACGGCAGCGCCGACACCGGAGCCATCGCCTCCCTCGCCGACCGCATCTGGTACCCCGTCTGGGACCTCGGCCTCGCCCTCGACCACTCCGTACGGACCCCCGGCGAAGCCCGGAAGACGGCCGCCGACGACCTCAAGGTGCAGCTCGGACTGCTCGACGCCCGGGCCGTCGCCGGAGACCTCGGCCTGGTTGCCGCGATGCGCACCACGATCCTCGCGGACTGGCGGAGCCAGGCTCCCAAACGGCTTCCCGCCCTCGACGAACTCTGCCGCGAACGCGCCGAGCGCCAGGGCGAGCTCCAGTTCCTCCTCGAACCCGACCTGAAAGAGGCCCGCGGCGGCCTGCGAGACGCCACCGCCTTGCGCGCGGTTGCCGCCTCCTGGGTCGCCGATGCCCCCCGCGAAGGCCTCGCCGAGGCCCGCCGCATCCTCCTCGACGCCCGCGACGCCCTGCACCTGACCACGGGCCGCGCCACCGACCGCCTCGCCCTCCAGGAACAGGACCAGGTCGCCACCGCCCTCGGCCTCCTCGACGCCGACGCACTGCTGCGCCAGGTGTACGAGGCCGCGCGCACCGTCTCGTACGCCACCGACGTCACCTGGCGCGAGGTCAACCGCGTCCTGCGCGCCCGGTCCGTACGCCCCCGGCTGCGCGCCATGCTGGGCGGCGGCAAGACCGCCGTCACCGAACGCACCCCACTCGCCGAAGGCGTCGTCGAGGCCGACGGCGAGGTCGTCCTCGCCCGCACCGCCCGCCCCGAACGCGACGCCGTGCTCGTCCTGCGCGCCGCCGCCGCGGCCGCCCAGTCCGAACTGCCGATCTCCCGCCACATCGTGCGCCGCCTCGCCGCCGCCGCCCGCCCGCTGCCCGTGCCCTGGCCCGCCGAGGCCCGTGAGGAACTCGTCACCCTGCTCGGCGCGGGCGAGGCCACCATCCCCGTCTGGGAGGCCCTCGAAGCGGAAGGGCTGATCACCCGGCTGCTGCCCGACTGGGAACGCGTCCACTGCCGCCCGCAGCGCAACCCCGTTCACACCTGGACCGTCGACCGTCACCTCGTCGAAGCGGCCGTCCGCGCCTCCTCGCTCACCCGCCGCGTCGGCCGCCCCGACCTCCTGCTCGTCGCCGCCCTGCTCCACGACATCGGCAAGGGCTGGCCCGGCGACCACTCCGTCGCCGGGGAGGTCATCGCCCGCGACGTCGCCGCCCGGATCGGCTTCGACCAGCGCGACGTGGGCGTCATCGCCACCCTCGTACGCCATCATCTGCTGCTCGTCGAGACCGCCACCCGCCGCGACCTCGACGACCCGGCCACCGTCCGCTCCGTCGCCACCGCCGTCGGCAGCGCGTCCACGCTGGAACTCCTGCACGCCCTCACCGAGGCCGACGCGCTCGCCACCGGGCCCGCCGCCTGGTCCACCTGGCGCGCCTCCCTCGTCGCCGACCTCGTCAAACGTGTCGCCGCGGTCCTCGCCGGCGAGGCAACCGCCGATCCGGAACCCGTCGCACCCAGCGCCGAACAGGAACGGCTGGCCATCGAGGCGCTGCGCACCGGCGAACCCGTCCTCGCCCTGCACGCCCAGGCCGAGACCCCGGACGAGGACGGCGAACCGGAGCCCATCGGTGTCGAACTCCTCATCGCCCTCCCTGACCGCCCGGGCGTCCTGCCCGCCGCCGCCGGAGTCCTCGCCCTGCACCGTCTGACCGTCCGCGCGGCCGACCTGCGCGCCGTCGAACTCCCCACCGAGCTCGGCGAGTGCGCCGACATGCTGCTGCTCAGCTGGCGGGTGGCGGCGGAGTACGGCTCCCTGCCGCAGGCAGCCCGGCTCCGCGCCGATCTCGTACGCGCCCTGGACGGTTCCCTCGACATCCCGGCCCGCCTCGCCGAACGCGAAGCCGCCTACCCGCGGCGCCGCGGGGTGAAGGCACCACCACCGCGGGTGACGGTCGCGGCGGCGGGCTCACGGCTGGCGACCGTGATCGAGGTACGCGCCCAGGACGCTCCCGGGCTGCTGCACCGGATCGGGCGGGCGCTGGAACAGAGCGCGGTACGGGTGCGCAGCGCCCACGTGTCGACGCTCGGCGCCAACGCGGTGGATGCCTTCTACGTCACAGGGACGGACGGGGAGCCGCTGTCCGACGCACGCGCAACAGAGCTGGCCCGAGAGGTCGAGCGGGCCCTGGGCTGACTCCCGCGCGCTACGTGGAAGGGCCCTCGTCCGTCACGAGAACCGGGCGAGGGCTTTGCGTTTCCCGGCGTCCGGATACCCTTGGGGACGACTGACCTGTACCCGACCCCGACCCTGAGGACCGACGAGCGCCGTGTTCGATACTCTCTCCGACCGCCTTAGCGCGACTTTCAAGAACCTCAGGGGCAAGGGCCGCTTGTCCGAGGCGGACATCGACGCCACGGCCCGCGAGATCCGTATCGCCCTGCTCGAGGCCGATGTCGCGCTGCCCGTCGTGCGCGCTTTCATCGCCAACGTCAAGGAGCGGGCGCGCGGCGTCGAGGTCTCCCAGGCGCTGAACCCCGCCCAGCAGGTCGTCAAGATCGTCAACGAGGAGCTTGTCGGCATCCTCGGTGGCGAGACCCGGCGGCTGCGGTTCGCCAAGAACCCGCCCACCGTGATCATGCTCGCGGGTCTGCAGGGTGCCGGTAAGACCACCCTCGCCGGAAAGCTCGGCCTCTGGCTCAAGGGCCAGGGCCACTCCCCGCTGCTCGTCGCCTGTGACCTCCAGCGCCCCAACGCCGTCAACCAGCTGAGCGTCGTCGCCGACCGCGCCGGTGTGGCGGTCTACGCCCCGCAGCCGGGCAACGGCGTCGGCGACCCGGTCCAGGTCGCCAAGAACTCCATCGAGCACGCCCGCTCCAAGCAGTTCGACGTGGTGATCGTCGACACCGCGGGCCGTCTCGGTATCGACCAGGAGCTGATGCAGCAGGCCGCGGACATCCGCGACGCCGTCAGCCCCGACGAGATCCTCTTCGTCGTCGACGCGATGATCGGCCAGGACGCGGTCAACACCGCCGAGGCCTTCCGCGACGGTGTCGGCTTCGACGGCGTGGTGCTCTCCAAGCTCGACGGTGACGCCCGCGGTGGTGCCGCCCTGTCGATCGCCCATGTCACGGGCAAGCAGGTCATGTTCGCGTCGAACGGTGAGAAGCTCGAGGACTTCGACGCCTTCCACCCCGACCGCATGGCGTCCCGCATCCTCGACATGGGTGACCTGCTCACCCTGATCGAGCAGGCGGAGAAGACCTTCAGCCAGGAAGAGGCCGCCAAAATGGCCTCCAAGCTGGCGTCCAGCCAGGGCAAGGACTTCACGCTCGACGACTTCCTGGCCCAGATGGAGCAGGTCAGGAAGATGGGCTCCATCTCCAAGCTGCTCGGCATGCTGCCCGGCATGGGGCAGATCAAGGACCAGATCAACAACATCGACGAGCGCGACGTGGACCGTACCGCCGCGATCATCAAGTCGATGACGCCGCACGAGCGCCAGGAACCGACGGTCATCAACGGCTCGCGCCGGGCCCGTATCGCCAAGGGCTCCGGTGTCGAGGTGTCCGCCGTGAAGAATCTGGTGGAGCGGTTCTTCGAGGCGCGCAAGATGATGTCGAAGATGGCGCAGGGCGGCGGCATGCCGGGTATGCCGGGGATGCCCGGCATGGGTGGCGGTGCGGGCCGGCAGAAGAAGCAGGTCAAGCAGGCCAAGGGCAAGCGCAAGAGCGGCAACCCGATGAAGCGGAAGGCCGAGGAGCAGGCCGCGGCCGCCCGTCGTGAGGAGGCGGCGGCGCAGGGTGGCGCGTTCGGTCTTCCGGCGGCGCAGGAGGACCAGAACTTCGAGCTTCCCGACGCGTTCAAGAAGTTCACGGGCTGACACCCGATGCCCCCAGGGGCACACAGGTGAGGGGCATCCGCCGTGGGCGGGTGCCCCTCACTCGTGCCACCCGGCTGCGCGCCCGTACCGCGTCGGCGTCCCTCCACGGGCCCAGTGGACAGCTCCTCCGAGGGCTTTGATCGTATTTCTCCTTTAATGTCGGCTCAACGGCTGTCGGCAGAGGAGCGCGCGTGACCAATCCCGTACCGCCACGCGATCGGACCGACCAGCCGTGGCGCTCCGAAGGTGCCCCACCGCCCACGCCGCAGGGCCGGAAGATGCCGGGCGGCTGGGGCCGACTGCTGCTGACCGCGCTGGCCGTCTATCTGATCGCCAACCTGGTGCTGTCCTTCTTCAACGGCAGGAACGAGCCGACCATCGCGTACACGGAGTTCAGCAAGCAGGTCACGGCGGGCAACGTCTCCAAGATCTACTCCAAGGGCGATTCCATCCAGGGGCAGCTCAGGAAGGAGGCGAAGATCCCCGGCACCGGCACCACGTACACGAAATTCGTCACCCAGCGGCCCGCGTTCGCCGACGACAACCTCTGGGCCGAGCTGGTCAAGGACGACGTCACCGTCACCGCCGAGCCGGTCGTCAAGGAACGCAGTTTCCTCGCCAACCTGCTGATCTCGCTGGCGCCGATGCTGGTGCTCGTCCTGCTCTGGGTGTTCATCGCCCGGCGGATGTCCCGGGGCATGGGCGGCGGGATGGGCGGCTTCGGCCGCAAGGCCCCGCCCAAACCGGTCGAACTGGAGGCGGGCAAGCGCACCACCTTCGAGGATGTGGCCGGCATCGACGAGGTCGAGGGCGAACTCAACGACGTCGTCGACTTCCTGAAGAACCCGCAGCAGTACCGGAGGATGGGCGCCCGGATGCCCGGGGGAGTGCTGCTCGCGGGTCCGCCCGGCACCGGCAAGACACTCCTGGCGCGGGCCGTCGCCGGCGAGGCGGGCGTGCCGTTCTTCTCCGCCTCCGCCTCCGAGTTCATCGAGATGATCGTCGGCGTCGGCGCCGGCCGGGTACGGGAACTGTTCGCCGAGGCCCGCAAGGTCGCCCCCGCCATCGTCTTCATCGACGAGATCGACACGATCGGCCGGGCCCGCGGCGGTGGCTCCGGCATGGGCGGCCATGACGAGCGCGAACAGACGCTGAACCAGATCCTCACCGAGATGGACGGCTTCTCCGGATCGGAAGGCGTCGTCGTCCTCGCCGCGACCAACCGCGCCGACGTCCTCGACCCTGCCCTCACCCGGCCCGGCCGCTTCGACCGGATCGTCCAGGTGAGCCCGCCCGACCGGAGCGGCCGGGAGGCCATCCTGAAGATCCACACCCGGCAGATCCCGCTCTCCGACGACGTGAGTCTCGCCCAGGTGGCGCGGACGACCCCCGGCATGACCGGTGCCGACCTCGCCAACCTCGCCAACGAAGCCGCGCTACTTGCCGTCAAGCGCAAGCAGTCCGAGGTCAGCCAGACCGACCTGTCGGACGCCCTGGAGAAGGTCCAGCTCGGAGCCGAACGACCGCTCGTCATGCCGGTGGAGGAGCGGCGCAGGACCGCGTACCACGAGAGCGGCCACGCTCTGCTCGGCATGGTCCAGCCGGGCGCCGACCCCGTGCGCAAGGTGACCATCGTGCCGCGCGGCCGGGCCCTCGGCGTCACTCTCTCGACGCCGGACGCCGACAAGTACGCGTACACCGAGCAGTATCTGCGCGGCCGTATCGTTGGCGCCCTCGGCGGCATGGCCGCGGAACAGCTGGTCTACGGAGTGGTCACCACGGGCTCGGAGAGCGACCTGGAACAGGTCACCGGTCTGGCGCGCGGAATGGTCGGACGCTGGGGGATGAGCAGCAAGGTCGGCAGGCTGACGGCGATCCCCGGAGACGTCCAGCACGCGTACGGACTCTCGGCGGCGCCGGCCACGCTGGACGCCGTGGACGACGAGATGCGGCGCATCGTCGACGAGTGCTACATCGAGGCGCAGCGGCTGCTGCGCGAGCACCGGGAGAAGCTGGACGCGCTGGCGTCGGCGCTGCTGCAGAACGAGACGCTGGACGAGGAGGCGGCCTACCGGGCGGCCGGCATCCCGCGCCTGGCCAAGTAGGACCGCCCCATCGCGTTCGCACCTGCTTCAGGAGGTGCAGACGAGATAGCGGAAGACATTCGGCATCCACACCGTGCCGTCCTGGCGCCGGTGCGGGTGCAGTGCCTCCGCGACCTCCTTCTCCACCTGGGAGCGGTCCGTCGCCCGCACCGCTGCATCGAACAGCCGCGTCGACAGCAGCCCGCGTACCGCACTGTCCACGTCCGCGTAGCCGAACGGGCACGCCACCCGCCCCGAGCCGTTCGGATTCAGTCCGGCCCGGAACGCCACGTCCTCCAGATCGTCCCTGCGTGCCGGGCGCCAGCCGCCCGCGCGGGGCGCCCGCGCCCCGTCGGTGAGCCGGGCCGCCACCCGGAGCACCGCCGCGGTCGCGCACCGCTCGGGGGGACCCCAGCCGGTCAGCACCACCGAGCTGCCCCGGGCGAGCAGCGCCACGGCGGACCCCAGGGCGGGCAGCAGCCCTTCGGAGTCGCCCGCCGAGCAGCCGATCGGGGTGAAGACGGTGAGCAGGTTGTACGGGACACCGTCGGCCGGTGCGACGGCGGACGGATCACCGGCGAAGAGCTGGGGCAGCCCGGCCGGGGCCGGATCGGGACCGCCGTCCCACGCCGCTTCTGGCAGCAGCCGTTCGCGGGCCAGGTCAACGCGTTCACGGTCGGTGTCGACGCCGGTGACGCGCGCCCCGCGGGCGGCCGCGATCAGCAGCGCGAGCCCGGAGCCGCAGCCGAGGGCGAGTATCCGCGTACCGGCTCCGACTTCGAGCCGGTCGTACACCGCTTCGTACAACGGCGCGAGCATCCGCTCCTGGATCTCGGCCCAGTCACGAGCACGGGTTCCGGGGTCCACCGGGGCGGACGGATCCGTCTGCCCGTGGTGCCGGACGAGCGTTGGTGTCATGGAAAGCGCCCCAATCCGCCGAGAGGTAGGTCGTTCCCGAGTGATGGACGGCCCCCCGTGTGTGCGTGCCCGCACCCCCCGTATGTCAGAGAACTGCGCATTCGCGGCCGCGTCCAGAGGGCGGAGGGCAATGGTTGTGCGCCTCGGTGGTGCGCCCCCGCAGACAGTCGGCCGTGACCGGTCCCGTCACTCCGTGGGAAAGGCGATGTCGCCGTACGATGCGCGCCATGGCAAAGGCACCCGTTCTCACACCCCAGGCCGAGGACTTTCCCCGCTGGTACCAGGATCTGATCAACAAGGCCGAACTCGCGGACAACGGCCCGGTGCGCGGCACCATGGTCATCCGACCGTACGGATACAGCCTGTGGGAGCGGATGCAGCAGGAGATGGATACCCGCATCAAGCACGCGGGCGCCCAGAACGCCTACTTCCCGCTCTTCATCCCCCAGTCTTACCTGACACGCGAGGCCGAGCACGTCGAGGGCTTCGCACCCGAGCTGGCCATCGTCACCCACGGTGGCGGGAAGGACCTCGAAGAGCCCGTGGTGGTGCGGCCGACGTCCGAAACGATCATCAATGAGTACTTCTCGAAATGGGTGCAGAGCTACCGGGATCTGCCCCTGCTGATCAACCAGTGGGCGAACGTCGTCCGCTGGGAGATGCGCCCGCGGGTCTTTCTCCGTACGACCGAATTCCTCTGGCAGGAGGGCCACACGGCCCACGCGACCTACGAGGACGCCCGCGACTACGCCGCGTACATCCACCGGCACGTCTATGCGGACTTCATGACCCAGGTCCTCGGCATCGATGTGGTGCTCGGCCGCAAGCCCCCGAGCGAACGGTTCGCGGGCGCCATCAACACCCTCACGCTCGAATCGATGATGGGCGACGGCAAAGCCCTGCAGATGGGTACGAGCCATGAGCTCGGCACCAATTTCGCCAAGGCGTTCCACACCGAGTACCTGTCCCGGGAGGGCAGGCAGGAGCTGGTCTGGCAGACCTCCTGGGGCTCCTCGACCCGGATGGTCGGCGGCCTGATCATGTCCCACGGTGACGACCGGGGGCTCCGCGTCCCGCCGCGGCTCGCCGCCGTGCAGGCGGTCGTCCTCGCGATCAAGGAGGACGACGCAGTGCTGACCGCGGTCCGCGAGATCGGCGACCGGCTGCGGGAGGCCGGGATCGGGGTCCAGATCGACGACCGCACCGACACCCCGTTCGGCCGCCGCGCGGTCGACTGGGAGCTGAAGGGTGTGCCCGTACGGATCGAGATCGGTCCGCGCGACCTGGAGAACGGCACCGCGATGCTGGCCCGCCGCATCCCCGGCGGGAAGGAGCCGGTCGCGATCGAGGCACTGCCGGCCCTGCTCCCGGCGGTCCTGGAGGAGGACCAGGCGACGCTGCTGCGCGAGTCCCGGGCCCGCCGCGAGTCCCGCACCAGCGAGGTGTCCACCGTCGACGAGGCCGCGGAGGCGGCGGCCGCGGGCGGCTGGGCGCGTATCGCGTGGGACGTCCTCGGCCCGGCGGGGGAGGCCCGGCTCGCGGAGCACGGGGCGTCGGTACGGTGTCTGGTGGCCGAGGACGGGTCGGTGCCGGAGTCGGACGACGCCCCGGGTACTGTCGCCGTCGTGGCCCGCGCCTACTGACGCCCCGGGCGCTCCCGGAGCCGTCGGAACCCCGGCGCGGAGGCATTGTCTACGCACCGGGGCGTACCCGGCACTACGTACCACCTTGGTGTGAGCTGTGAGAGTTCTCCACAAATCTGCGCACCCGCCCTCGTCAGGGCGCATCAACGGCAACTGACTGGTACGTGCAAATTATTTGGGATGCCCCGGAATAGGAACACCGGGGCACTCGCGCTCGTTGTCACGACGTGAGCACGACACCACCTGTACTTGCCGCAGAGCTGGCACAGGCGTGGGCCGACATTCAGCGGTACCACCCCGAGCTGCCCGATCTAGCCGCGCCAGAGTCCCTGATCGGAGAGTCCTCGTCCGCCTGTGGCGCCGAGCTCTCCTTCGAGCGACTGCTACATGAGGCAGTCCATGGAATCGCCGCCGCACGAGGTGTCCGCGACACCTCCCGCGCCGGCCGCTACCACAACCGCAGATTCCTCGCGATCGCCGAGGAGCTGGGCCTCGACCATGCCGAGGAGCCCCACCCCAGCAGTGGCTTCTCGCTGGTCACGCTCAATCCCGAGGCGAAGCGCAGGTACCGCCCGACGGTCGAGCGGCTGCAGCGCGCCCTCAAGGCGCACACGGTCGCCACCGCCGCCGACACCAAGCGCTCCTTCCGCGGGCCCGCCGCCCGGCACGGCTCCTCCGGTGGAGGTGTGCGGGTCAAGGCCGTCTGCGACTGCGGACGCAACGTCCGGGTCGTTCCCTCGGTCCTCGCCCAGGCGCCGATCGTCTGCGGTGGCTGCGGGAAGCCGTTCCGTATCCCGGAAGCGGCGGTCGCGGTGGGGTGACCCGATGTGGTGTGGCACAATGGCAAGCTGTACTCGACAGTCGCACAGGACCCCTCTCTCCTCCGGCTGACGCGTCCATCGGGCACCCGAGTACCGCAACCCCACGTGGCATCTTCGTTGTGCCCAACCACGTCATAGACCAGGAGACACCACTTCCGTGGCAGTCAAGATCAAGCTGAAGCGTCTGGGCAAGATCCGTTCGCCTCACTACCGCATCGTCGTCGCCGACTCCCGTACCCGCCGTGACGGCCGGGCCATCGAGGAGATCGGCCTGTACCACCCGGTGCAGAACCCCTCGCGCATCGAGGTCAACTCGGAGCGTGCGCAGTACTGGCTGTCTGTCGGCGCCCAGCCGACCGAGCCGGTTCTCGCGATCCTGAAGCTCACCGGTGACTGGCAGGCCCACAAGGGTCTCCCGGCCCCCGCGCCGCTGCTGCAGCCGGAGCCCAAGGCTGACAAGCGCGCCCTGTTCGAGGCCCTGGCCAAGGACACCGGCGAGGAGTCCAAGGGCGAGGCCATCACGCAGAAGGCAAAGAAGTCCGACAAGAAGGCTGACGAGGCTGCTGACGCTGCCGCGTCGACCGAGTCGACCGAGGCCTGAGCATGCTCGAGGAGGCTCTCGAGCACCTCGTGAAGGGCATCGTCGACAACCCCGACGATGTGCAGGTCGCCTCGCGCAACCTGCGCCGTGGTCGTGTGCTGGAGGTCCGGGTTCACCCCGATGACCTCGGCAAGGTGATCGGCCGCAACGGCCGCACCGCACGCGCACTGCGAACCGTCGTGGGCGCCATCGGCGGCCGTGGCATCCGCGTCGACCTCGTCGACGTGGACCAGGTTCGCTGACAGAGTTGAACACCGGCACGGGCCGGGGAGGGCCATGCGCCCGCCCCGGCCCGTCGTCGTATGACAGGAGAGACACAAGGTGCAGCTGGTAGTTGCGCGGATCGGCCGCGCCCACGGCATCAAGGGCGAGGTCACCGTCGAGGTACGCACGGACGAGCCGGAACTCAGGCTCGGCCCCGGGGCCGTACTCACCACCGACCCGGCCGCGACCGGACCGCTGACGATCGAGACCGGCCGGGTGCACAGTGGCAGGCTGCTGCTGCGTTTCGAGGGCGTACGGGACCGTACGGCGGCCGAGGCCCTCCGGAACACCCTGCTGATCGCCGACGTCGACCCGGCGGAACTTCCGGAGGACCCCGAGGAGTTCTACGACCACCAGCTCATCGACCTCGATGTGGTCCTCGCCGACGGCACCGGGATCGGCCGGATCACCGAGATCTCGCACCTGCCGTCCCAGGACCTCTTCATCGTGGAGTGCCCGGACGGCAGCGAGGTGATGATCCCGTTCGTCGAGGAGATCGTCACCGAGATCGATCTGGAGGAGCAGCGCGCGGTCATCACCCCGCCGCCCGGCCTGATCGACGACAGCCAGGCCGTGGTCTCCTCCGCACGGGACGACGAGGCCGCCGAGCAGGAGAACGAAGCCTGATGAGGCTCGACGTCGTCACGATCTTCCCCGAGTATCTGGAACCGCTGAACGTCTCGCTCGTCGGCAAGGCCCGCGCCCGCGGCCGCCTCGATGTGCACGTGCACGATCTGCGGGACTGGACGTACGACCGGCACAACACGGTCGACGACACCCCGTACGGCGGCGGTCCCGGCATGGTCATGAAGACCGGGCCATGGGGCGACGCCCTGGACGAGGCGCTGGCGGACGGGTACGAGGTGGGGGCGTACTCCCCGGTGCTCGTGGTGCCCACGCCCAGCGGCCGCCCGTTCACCCAGAAGCTCGCCGTGGAGCTCTCCGAGCAACCGTGGCTGATCTTCACCCCGGCCCGCTACGAGGGCATCGACCGCCGGGTGATGGACGAGTACGCCACCCGGATGCCGGTCGTCGAGGTCTCCATCGGCGACTACGTGCTGGCCGGTGGGGAGGCCGCCGTACTCGTGATCACGGAGGCGGTGGCCCGGCTGCTGCCCGGCGTGCTCGGCAATGCCGAGTCGCACCGCGACGACTCCTTCGCCCCCGGCGCCATGGCCGATCTGCTGGAGGGCCCGGTCTTCACCAAGCCCCCCGAGTGGCGCGGCCGGGGCATTCCGGACGTCCTGCTCAGCGGCCATCACGGGAAGATCGCGCGCTGGCGGCGGGACGAGGCGTTCCGCCGCACCGCGCTCAACCGGCCCGATCTGATCGAGCGCTGCGAGGCGAGCGCCTTCGACAAGAAGGACCGTGAGATCCTCTCCATCCTCGGCTGGTCCCCGGAGCCCGGTGGCCGATTTTGGCGCAGGCCCGAAGCCGTGGAAGAATGAGCCACTGCTGTACGTCCGGTGTGCGCCCCTGCCACAGGGGGAACGACGCCCGCCCGACGCGATCAGCACCCCATTTCCTTACGATCTCCCGTCGATGACCTGTGGCATCGGCGAAGAAAGCAGACAACATGGCTTCCCTGCTCGATGGCGTCAACGCCGCTTCCCTGCGTACGGACGTCCCGGCGTTCCGTCCCGGTGACACCGTCAACGTCCACGTGCGAGTGATCGAGGGCAACCGCTCCCGTATCCAGCAGTTCAAGGGCGTAGTCATCCGCCGCCAGGGCGCTGGCGTCAGCGAGACCTTCACGGTCCGCAAGGTCTCCTTCAGCGTCGGCGTCGAGCGCACCTTCCCGGTGCACAGCCCGATCTTCGAGAAGATCGAGCTCGTCACCCGCGGTGACGTCCGTCGCGCCAAGCTGTACTTCCTCCGTGAGCTGCGCGGCAAGGCCGCGAAGATCAAGGAGAAGCGCGACAACTGAGCTGGCTCCCAGTTCCACGGCTTGGCCGGATAAGCTCTGGCCCCGATGGACACGGAAGCTGAGCACCCGGAGCGCGACCGCTCTTCCGCACCCGAAGCAGGGGCTGAGGAGAGGTCGCGCTCTTTGCGTATCCCGGACCGGTTCGCCTCGTTGTCGTGGCGGCGTGCAGCCGTCCTCGGCGCCGTCTGCTCGGTCTTCCTGCTGCTCTTCAGTACCTATGTGCTGCAGCCGTTCCTGATCCCCAGTGGCTCGATGGAGTCCACCCTGCGGGTGGGGGACCGGGTGCTCGTCAACAAACTGGCGTACCGTTTCGGCTCCGTACCGCACCGCGGTGACGTGGTGGTCTTCGACGGCACCGGATCCTTCGTCCAGGTGGCACCCGCCGAGAACCCCGTCACCGGGCTGCTGCACGGCGCGGCAGCGTCCCTGGGGCTGGCGGAACCTGCCGAGACCGACTTCGTGAAGCGGGTGGTGGGCGTGGGGGGCGACCGGGTGGTCTGCTGCGACAAGCGGGGCAGGATCGAGGTGAACGGGCGGCCGGTGGACGAGGAGTATCTCCATTCCGGCGACGACCCGTCCCGGGTGGCCTTCGACATCGTCGTCCCCGACGGCAGGCTGTGGATGATGGGCGACCACCGGAGCAACTCCCGCGACTCCCGTGACCATCTCGGAGAGCCCGGCGGCGGCATGGTGCCGGTCGACATGGTCATCGGCCGGGTGGACTGGATCGGCTGGCCGCTGGGCCGGCTGGGCTCGATCCCGGAGACCGGCGCCTTCGACTCCGTACGGGTACCTGGCGGGACACATGGGTAACCGCGGACGGGCAAGCGACGCGTCCGACGCCGACGTTCCGCTGCCGACCGACACCAGGCCGACGGCCGCGCGCTCGCTGCCGACCCGGGCTGAGCGACGCAAGCTGGCACGCCGGGTCAAACGGCGGCGGCGCAGGTCCGCCGTGAAGGAGATACCCCTCCTCATCACCGTGGCGCTGCTCATCGCACTCGTCCTCAAGACGTTCCTGGTGCAGGCCTTCGTGATCCCGTCCGGGTCGATGGAGCAGACGATCCGGATCGGCGACCGGGTGCTGGTGGACAAGCTGACGCCCTGGTTCGGATCCAGGCCCCAGCGCGGCGACGTGGTCGTCTTCAAGGACCCGGGGAACTGGCTGCGACAGGAGAACGTCGCGAAGAAGGATCCACCCGTCGTCGTCAAACAGGTGAAGGAAGTGCTGACCTTCATCGGGCTGCTGCCGTCCGACGACGAACAGGATCTGATCAAGCGGGTGATCGCCGTCGGCGGTGACACCGTGAAGTGCTGCGACAAGGACGGCAGGGTCACCGTCAACGACGTACCGCTCGACGAGCCCTATCTGCATCCGGGCAATCCGCCCTCCACGCTCAAATTCGAGGTAAAGGTTCCGGCCGGCCGAATCTTCGTCATGGGCGACCACCGCTCCAATTCCGCCGATTCGCGCGTCCACCTGGACGAGCCGGATCACGGCACGGTCTCCGAGGACGAGGTCGTGGGACGGGCTGTCGTCATCGCCTGGCCCGTCGGGCACTGGCGGAGACTGGAAGAGCCCGAGACGTTCGCTTCGGTCCCGGACGCGCGCGCCGGGACGTCGGTGGCGTACGCACCGTCGAATAGTGTGTCGTCCCAGGACCTCAATGGAAGGGTCCGGCTCCCGACCCCTGCGGAACTCCCGCTCGTTATGGGAGTGGTGGGCCTGCACCGACTAGGGGGCAGGCGGTGGCACGGAGTGAGGAGTGGATGTGGGGGATTTGGTGGTCGGCGCACGATCCGGACACGACGAACCCGAGGACCGGCCCGAGAGCGAGAGGTCTGCCGAGGCGACGCCGGGCCGGGCGGAGAGTGACGGCGACTCCCCCGACGGTGGTGGTAGGGCTCCGGGGCAGCCACGCTCCTTCTGGAAGGAGCTGCCCCTGCTCATCGGCATCGCGCTGATTCTGGCGCTGCTGATCAAGACGTTTCTGGTGCAGGCGTTCTCGATTCCCTCGGACTCGATGCAGGACACGCTCCAGCGGGGCGACCGGGTGCTGGTCGACAAGCTGACCCCCTGGTTCGGCGCCGAGCCGCAGCGCGGCGAGGTCGTGGTCTTCCACGACCCGGGCGGCTGGCTGCCGCCCGGCGAGTCGATGCCGCAACCCAACCTCGCGCAGAAGTTCCTCAGCTTCATCGGACTGATGCCGTCCGCCGAGGAGAAGGACCTGATCAAGCGGGTCATCGCGGTCGGCGGTGACACGGTGGAGTGCAGCAAGAACGGGCCGGTCGTTGTCAACGGCAAGGCGCTGGACGAGCAGTCGTTCATCTACCCGGGGAACACCCCGTGCAACGACGAGCCGTTCGGGCCGATCAAGGTGCCCGAGGGCCGTATCTGGGTGATGGGCGACCACCGCCAGAACTCCCTGGACTCCCGCTACCACCAGGCGCTGCCGGGCGGCGGCACGGTCTCCAACGACGAGGTCGTCGGCCGAGCCATCGTCGTGGCGTGGCCGATCAACCGCTGGGCGACCCTGCCGGTCCCGAGCACCTTCGACCAGCCGGGGCTGAACGCCGCGATGGGGCTGGCGCCGGGAGCACTCGGTGTAGCCGGAGCGCTGCCCCTCGTGTTGTGGCGTCGCAAGAGGCTGACCGCCGGGCGTACTGCCGGGTAGGGTGCCGACTCGGATCAGCGATTGTCGATCTCCGAGGTGGGGGGACGCTGGGATGAGTGGAACAGGACGTACGGGTGACGGCCACGGTCGGCTCGGCAGCATGCTGTCGGGGCTGGCCGTGGCCGTCGGCTGTGTGCTCTTCCTCGGCGGGTTCGCCTGGGCGGCGGTGGTGTACAAGCCGTACACCGTGCCGACCGAGTCGATGACGCCGACGGTGAACGCGGGTGACCGGGTGCTCGCGGAGCGGGTGGACGGCGCCGAGGTGCGCCGCGGTGACGTGGTGGTCTTCAAGGACCCCGCGTGGGGCGACATGCCCATGGTGAAGCGGGTCGTGGGCACCGGTGGCGACAGGATCGCCTGCTGCGAGAAGAACGGCCGGCTCACCGTCAACGGCAAGCCCATTGAGGAACCGTATCTGCAGACCAAGGGCCTCGCCTCGGTGAAGAACTTCACGGCGGAGGTGCCCAAGGGGCAGCTCTTCCTCCTCGGGGACGAGCGCAGCGGCTCCCTGGACTCCCGGGTCCACCTCGACGACCCGGGGCAGGGTTCGGTACCGCGCAGTGCCGTGCAGGCCCGGGTGGACGCCATCGCATGGCCGATGAACGGGATGATCGAGCGACCGCAGGCGTTCGCGGACCTTCCCGGCGGGGTGTCGAAGCCCGGACGGCTGGAGCTGCAGATCGGGGCCGTGGTGGCGGGTGTGGTGCTCATCGTCGGCGGCGCGGCGTACGGGCCGATCGCGGCGCGGTCCGCACGGCGCAGGCGCGGACAGGGCGGGAAGGTGCCTGCGGGTGCCCGCTGAGACCCGGAAGGTCGCCCGGGTGATCCTGCTCGACCCCGACGACCGCATTCTGCTGATGCACGGCTACGAACCGGACAACCCCGACATCACGTGGTGGTTCACGCCCGGAGGCGGCCTGGAGGGCGACGAGACCCGCGAGGAGGCCGCGCTGCGCGAGCTCGCCGAGGAGACCGGGATCACGGACGTGGAGCTCGGCCCCGTGCTCTGGCAGCGCGTCTGCTCCTTCCCGTTCGACGGGCGGCGCTGGGACCAGGACGAGTGGTACTACCTGGCACGAACCACGCAGATTGATACGGATCTGAGCGGGCTCACAGGGCTGGAACAGCGCAGTGTCTCGGGCCTGAGGTGGTGGACCTACGTCGAACTGTCGGTGGCGCGTGAGACGGTGTACCCGACCAGGCTCGCCGGGCTGCTGCGCACGCTGCTCGACGAGGGTCCGCCGTGTACGCCAGTGGTTCTGGCCCCCGAAATCGTCTAAGCCTTCGGGGGCGCGGGAGCCTGGCGCACAATAGGTGGACGCACGGCTGAAGGGGAACATGCCAATGAGTGCCGAGGACCTCGAAAAGTACGAGACCGAGATGGAGCTGAAGCTCTACCGGGAGTACCGAGATGTCGTCGGTCTGTTCAAATATGTGATCGAGACCGAACGGCGCTTCTACCTCACCAACGACTATGAGATGCAGGTGCACTCGGTTCAGGGTGAGGTCTTCTTCGAGGTGTCCATGGCGGACGCATGGGTCTGGGACATGTACCGGCCCGCCCGGTTCGTCAAACAGGTACGTGTGCTGACGTTCAAGGACGTCAACATCGAGGAGCTCAACAAGACGGATCTCGAGCTCCCGGGCGGCTGAGCAGGTCGGTCCGAGCCCACCTGGGGCGGTCGACCCTGCCGGTCGGCCGCCCCTTCGGGCCGTCCTGATCCGGGTGGCCGGCCTCCGGTCGCCCGTGGGCGGTCACGCTTCCGGGTGGCGGGGTTGTCCACAACCGCCGAGTTGTCCACCAAGATCCACCAGCCGGGGCCGGACGCGTCAGAGTCGGTGCCGGAGGTGGTGCCGACATGAACGCACGGGGGGCACTCGGGCGGTACGGCGAGGATCTGGCGGCGCGGCTGCTGACCGACGCCGGCATGGCCGTACTGGAACGGAACTGGCGCTGTCGCGCTGGTGAGATCGACATCGTCGCGATGGACGGGGACGCGCTGGTCGTCTGCGAGGTCAAGACCCGCAGGGCGGGGGCGTTCGAGCATCCGATGGCGGCCGTCGGCCCGGTAAAGGCGGAACGGCTGCGGCGGCTCGCCGAGATCTGGCTCGACCGGAACGGCGGCCCGCCGCCGGGCGGGGTGCGGATCGATCTGATCGGCGTGGTGCTGCCCAGACGGGGCGCGCCGGTCGCCGAGCATGCGCGCGGGGTGGCCTGATGGGGTTCGCGCGGGCGTGCTCGGTGGCGCTGGTCGGCGTCGAAGGCGTGGTGGTGGAGGTCCAGGCGGACCTGGAGCCGGGGGTGGCGGCGTTCACCCTGGTCGGTCTGCCGGACAAGAGCCTGGTGGAGAGCCGGGACCGGGTCAGGGCCGCCGTGGTCAACTCCGGGGCCGAGTGGCCGCAGAAGAAACTCACGGTCGGGCTCTCCCCGGCTTCCGTGCCCAAAGGAGGCAGCGGCTTCGATCTCGCTGTCGCGTGTGCCGTACTCGGCGCGGCCGAGCGGATCGATCCCTCGGCCATCTCCGATGTGGTGATGATCGGGGAGCTCGGCCTCGACGGCCGGGTGCGGCCGGTCCGCGGTGTGCTGCCTGCCGTGCTCGCCGCGGCGGAGGCGGGGTACCGGAAGGTCGTCGTGCCCGAACAGACCGCGGGCGAGGCGGCGCTGGTGCCCGGGGTCTCGGTCCTCGGGGTGCGGAGCCTGCGGCAGTTGATCGCCGTGCTCAGCGACGAGCCGGTACCCGACGAGCGGGAGAGTGACGAAGAGGGACGCCCCTCCACGATGCTGGCGGGGCTGATGGTGCCGGGCGCGGGCATCGGCACCGGACTGGCACGGGTCTTCGCACAGGGCGAGGGACATCACCCGGACCTGTCGGACGTCGCCGGCCAGGAGACTCCGCGTCTGGCCCTCGCGGTCGCAGCGGCGGGCGGGCATCATCTGCTGCTCTCAGGACCCCCGGGCGCGGGCAAGACCATGCTGGCCGAGCGGCTGTCCGCGATTCTGCCGACGCTGACCCGGCAGGAATCCCTGGAGGTGACCGCGGTGCACTCGGTGGCGGGCATTCTGCCGCCGGGCGAACCGCTGGTCACCCGGGCGCCCTACTGCGCACCGCACCACTCGGCGACGATGCAGTCGCTGGTCGGCGGGGGGAACGGATTGCCGAGGCCCGGGGCGGTCTCGCTGGCCCACAGAGGTGTGCTGTTCTTGGACGAGGCGCCGGAGTTCTCCGTCCGGGCGCTCGACGCACTGCGCCAGCCGTTGGAGTCGGGGCATGTGGTGGTGGCGCGCAGCGCCGGGGTGGTTCGGCTGCCCGCCAGATTTTTGATGGTGCTGGCGGCCAATCCCTGCCCGTGCGGGCGCCACACCCTCATCGGCGCCGGTTGCGAATGCCCGCCCTCTTCGGTCCGCCGCTACCAGGCGAGACTCTCCGGGCCGCTGCTCGACCGGGTGGATCTGCGGGTGGTCGTCGCACCGGTCACGCGCGAGGACCTGATGGGCCGGGGAGTCCGGGGCGAGTCCACGGCCGTCGTCGCGGCGCGGGTACGGGAAGCCAGGGCCCGGGCGGCAGAACGACTTGCGGGCACGGGATGGACCACCAACAGCGAGGTACCCGGCCATGAGCTGCGAACCCGGCTGCTCACGGCGCCGGGGGCGCTCATGGAGGCCGAACGGGACATGGAGCGGGGGCTGCTCACCGCGCGGGGACTCGACCGGGTGCTGCGGGTGGCGTGGACCGTCGCCGATCTGCGCGGCGCGGATCGCCCGGAGGCGTCCGATATCGCGGTGGCCCTGGAACTGCGGACCGGGATCGCCCGGGGAGCCTTGGCCCGGGGCGGGGCGTCATGACGCCGGAGTCGGTGGGAGACCGCGAATCGGGGCGCGGGCAGGAGGCGGTGGGCGGCCGGCAACCGGTACGTGCGCCGGGGACGGTGGGGGAGCGGGAGCGGCTGGCACGGGCTGCGCTGACCCGCGTGCTGGAGCCAGGGGACGAGCACGGTGGCCGCTGGCTGCGCCAAGTCGGCGCCGTCGAGCTGATGCGGCGGCTCACGTCCAGGGACGGGACCGTGGAAGAGCTGAGCGGCATGACGCCGAAGCGGCTCGCCGGATACCGGTTGCGGGTCGGGTCCGCCGAGCCCGAGCGGGACCTGGCGGCGGTCGCCGCGGTGGGCGGCCGCCTGGTCTGTCCCGGTGACCGGGAGTGGCCCAGCCAGCTCGACGACCTGGGCGACTCCAGGCCGACCGCGCTCTGGGTGCGGGGCCGGCCCGATCTGCGGCTCTGGGCGCTGCGTTCCGTCGCCGTGGTCGGCGCCCGCGCCTGCACTCCGTACGGGGCGCATATGGCGGCGAGCCTAGCTTCCGGGCTGGCGGAGCTGGGGTGGGTGGTCGTGTCGGGCGCCGCGTTCGGGGTGGACGGGGCAGCACACCGCGGCGCACTCGCGGCCGGCGGGGCGACCATGGCGGTCCTGGCCTGCGGCGTCGATGTCGCCTATCCCCGAGGCCACGCCGAGCTGATCGGACGCGTGGCGGAACAGGGTCTGGTCATCGGCGAGTTGCCGCCGTCCGATCATCCGACACGCAGCAGATTTATCCTTCGGAACAGGGTGATTGCCGCGTTGACACGGGGAACGGTCGTGGTGGAGGCGCAATACCGCAGCGGCTCGCTGGTCACGGCGCGCAGGGCTCAGCAGCTCGGCCGCTTCACCATAGGGGTTCCGGGACCTGCCACCAGCGGGCTGTCGGCCGGTGTCCATGAACTGCTCCGGGGCGAAGGCGTCCTGGTCACGGACGCCTCGGAGGTGGCCGAACTGGTGGGGGACATCGGTGATCTCGCTCCCGCCCGACGCGGCCCTCTGCTTCCCAGGGACCTGCTGGACGCCGTCTGCGCCCGGATCCTCGACGCCCTGCCCTCCCGCGGTTCCGTCAACGCGAGGGACGTCGCCCGCACCGCGGGGACCGGCGCCGACGAAGCGCTCGGCAGGTTGTACGAACTCCACTCACTGGGGTTCGTCGAACGTGATGGCGATGGATGGCAGTTGACGCGGCGGTCGGCATGCGATGGGGACGCGCGGCGAGGCGGTCCTTGACCTGGAGCATTCGGGTGAAAAGGTGATGCCGATGACCTCGGCGGATCCTTCAGCGACCCCTCCGGGTCCGCTGCACAGGCGACGGGTCCGGAGCGTAGTCGTGTCCGTTCCCCCAGAAGTACCCGACGCCGATGCTCTATCCTGCGCGCACCGCGACGCTTCAGTCACGCTACGCTCACAAGGAATCCGGCTCAGACACAAGTCCCCCAGCACTTCACAGCAGAACGGCTCAAGGCACCACATGCCCCAGCACACCTCCGGGTCTGACCGCGCAGCAGTGCCACCCGCTGCGCGTGGCACTGTGCGCCCCCCTGCCCCCTCCTCGCTCGACGAGTTGTGGCGTTCGTACAAGTCCACGGGCGACGGCCGGCTGCGGGAGCAGCTGATCCTTCACTACTCGCCGCTGGTGAAGTACGTCGCGGGCCGGGTGAGCGTGGGACTGCCGTCCAATGTCGAGCAGGCGGACTTCGTCTCCTCGGGAGTCTTCGGACTGATCGACGCGATCGAGAAGTTCGACATCGAACGGGCCATCAAGTTCGAGACGTACGCGATCACGCGCATCCGCGGCGCGATGATCGACGAGCTCCGGGCGCTCGACTGGATCCCGCGCTCCGTACGGCAGAAGGCGCGGGCCGTGGAGCGCGCCTACGCGACACTGGAGGCGCAGCTGCGGCGTACCCCGTCCGAGGCGGAGGTCGCGGCGGAGATGGGCATCGCGCTGGAAGAACTGCATGCGGTTTTCAGCCAGTTGTCGCTGGCGAACGTGGTCGCGCTGGAGGAGCTGCTGCATGTCGGTGGCGAGGGCGGCGACCGGCTGAGCCTGATGGACACCCTGGAGGACACCGCCGCCGACAATCCGGTGGAGGTCGCCGAGGACCGTGAGCTCCGCCGGCTGCTCGCCCGGGCGATCAACACGCTCCCGGACCGCGAGAAGACTGTCGTCACCCTCTACTACTACGAGGGGCTCACTCTTGCCGAGATCGGCAACGTGCTCGGGGTGACCGAGAGCCGGGTCAGCCAGATCCACACCAAATCGGTGCTGCAGCTCCGCGCGAAACTGGCCGACGCGGGACGTTGAGCAGGCGTCCGGCCGGGCGATGTTGGCTGCCCGCCCCCCTCTCGAACACCTGCCGCCGTAGAGTGGATCCGTGCCCAGGATTCGAGCGGCCTCCGTGGCCGAGCACCGGACCATGCAGCGCGGCGCCCTCCTGGACGCTGCCCGCTCCCTGCTGTCCGAGGGCGGTACGGAGGCGTTGACCTTCCCCGCTCTCGCCGAGCGCACGGGCCTTGCACGGTCCTCCGTCTACGAGTACTTCCGTTCCCGCGCGGCCGTCGTCGAGGAGCTGTGCGCCGTCGACTTCCCCGTCTGGGCGGCCGAGGTCGAGAACGCGATGGAGCGGGCGCAGACGCCCGAGGGAAAGATCGAGGCGTATGTACGCCGCCAGCTCGATCTGGTCGGGGACCGGCGGCACCGCGCTGTCGTCGCCATTTCGGCGAGCGAGCTGGACGCGGGCGCACGGGAGAAGATCCGGGCAGCGCACGGCGGGCTGATCGCCATGATCGTCGAGGCGCTCGGTGACCTCGGCCATGAACAGCCGAGGCTGGCGGCGATGCTGCTGCAGGGCTCGGTGGACGCCGCCGTGCGCCGTATCGAACTGGGCGTGGCGGAGGCGCCCGGGGTGATCGCTGACACCGCCGTCGCCATGATCCTGCGGGGCATACGGGGCTGACGCTGGTACCCGGCCGCCGCCGCGACGAGGAGCACGGCAGGGTCTGCGTACCCGTCGGCGCCCGGCGCCCGCGGCTCCGGTACGCCGAACACCGGCAGCAGCCGCGAAGGACCCCGCCGCAGCAGCGCCGGAGGCAGCAGCGACAGCGGATCCAGATACGCGTCACCACGCCGCAGCCCCCAGTGCAGACACCCGGACTCGCAGTGGAACGGCCCGGCCTCCATGACCGCGACCGTCTGGCCGGCGCGGACCTCGTCACCTTCCGAGACCAGCGCCCGCACCGGCTCGTACGTCGTGCGCAGCGGCGGATCACCGGTCCCCGCCACCTCGATCGCCAGCACCCCCCGTCCTGCGACGCGCCCCGCGAACGAGACCCGGCCGTCGGCGGCGGCTCGCACCCGGGCACCCGGCGAGGCGGCGAGGTCGACGCCACGGTGCCCCCGCCCGTAGGTGCCGGCCGGCGGCTCCCACCCCCGTACGACCGCGGGCCGCCCCGCGAGCGGCCACGCGCGCCCGCCGTCCGGCGTGGGGTCGTCCGCGGCGGCACCGCCCGCATCGCACAGCATCGTGAGCACGGCCATGAACGTCGCCACGAGCGCCGCCCGGGCCTGGCGAGCCGTCGGTTCTGGTGTGTATCGCATGACCCGAACCGTTCCGCACCCGGCGGATTCGTGAGGATCATGGACCGGATCTGTGGACTACTCGCCGGTTGTGGACAGCGCCGTCACCCAGCACTCGACGGGTCCCGTACACTTCTTGTGGCGATCCGGGTCACCGGGTCGACTTCGCACGCCCCGCCATCTCCCTCTTTGCGGACGGTGGCCGCGCTCCTCGGTCCCTTGTGGCACGGCGCGTCGGGGCGTCAGGCGCGACCGCAATCCTGCGGTTGCGATAACCGAGTACCTCAAGGAGTACGGCCATGGCCGTCGTCACGATGCGGGAGCTGCTGGAGAGCGGCGTCCACTTCGGTCACCAGACCCGTCGCTGGAACCCGAAGATGAAGCGCTTCATCTTCACCGAGCGCAACGGCATCTACATCATCGACCTGCTCCAGTCGCTGTCGTACATCGACCGCGCCTACGAGTTCGTCAAGGAGACCGTCGCGCACGGCGGCTCCATCATGTTCGTGGGTACGAAGAAGCAGGCCCAGGAGGCCATCGCCGAGCAGGCGACGCGCGTCGGCATGCCGTACGTCAACCAGCGTTGGCTCGGTGGCATGCTCACCAACTTCTCCACCGTCTACAAGCGCCTTCAGCGTCTGAAGGAGCTTGAGCAGATCGACTTCGAGGACGTGGCCGCCTCCGGCCTCACCAAGAAGGAGCTCCTGGTCCTCTCCCGCGAGAAGGCCAAGCTGGAGAAGACCCTCGGTGGTATCCGCGAGATGCAGAAGGTGCCCAGCGCCGTCTGGATCGTCGACACCAAGAAGGAGCACATCGCCGTCGGTGAGGCGCGCAAGCTCCGCATCCCGGTCGTCGCGATCCTCGACACCAACTGCGACCCCGACGAGGTCGACTACAAGATCCCGGGCAACGACGACGCGATCCGCTCCGTCACCCTGCTCACCCGCGTGATCGCCGACGCCGTCGCCGAGGGCCTCATCGCCCGTTCCGGCGCTGCGACCGGCGACTCGAAGCCGGGCGACAAGGCTGCCGGTGAGCCGCTCGCCGAGTGGGAGCGCGACCTGCTCGAGGGCGACAAGAAGGCAGACGCCGAGGTGCAGACGTCCGCCGAGACCGAGAAGGTCGCGGACGCCGCCGAGGCACCGGCCGAGGCCGAGGTCGCGGACGCCGCCGAGGCCGCTGCCGAGGCTCCGGTCGTGGACGCTGCCGAGGCTCCGGTCGTGGACGCTGCCGAGGCTCCGGCTGCGGACGCCGAGCAGGCCTGACAACTCCGTCACGGCTGAATGACGGCGGGGGCCGGTGCCACAGGCACCGCCCCCGCCGTTCACCCGTAGATCTTTCAGACTTCGAGAGAGAAACACAGACTCATGGCGAACTACACCGCCGCTGACGTCAAGAAGCTCCGCGAGCTCACCGGCGCCGGCATGATGGACTGCAAGAAGGCGCTCGACGAGGCCGACGGCATCGTCGACAAGGCCGTCGAGGCGCTCCGTATCAAGGGTCAGAAGGGCGTCGCCAAGCGCGAGGGCCGTTCTGCCGAGAACGGTGCCGTCGTCTCCCTCATCTCCGAGGACAAGACCTCCGGCGTCCTGCTCGAGCTGAAGTGCGAGACGGACTTCGTCGCCAAGGGCGAGAAGTTCCTGGCCGTCGCCGACGCTCTCGCCGCCCACGTCGCCGCGACCTCGCCGGCCGACCTGACCACGCTGCTCGCCTCCGAGATCGAGGCCGGCAAGACTGTTCAGGCCTACGTCGACGAGGCCAACGCCAACCTCGGCGAGAAGATCGTCCTGGACCGCTTCGCGCAGTTCACCGGCGGTTACGTGGCTGCGTACATGCACCGCACCATGCCCGACCTCCCGCCGCAGGTCGGCGTCCTGGTCGAGCTGGACAAGGAGAACGCCGAGGTCGCCAAGGACGTCGCGCAGCACATCGCCGCCTTCGCCCCGAAGTACCTCAACCGCGACGAGGTCCCGGCCGAGACGGTCGAGAACGAGCGTCGTGTCGCCGAGGCCACCTCTCGCGAGGAGGGCAAGCCCGAGGCCGCCCTTCCGAAGATCGTCGAGGGTCGCGTCAACGGCTTCTTCAAGGACGTCGTCGTCCTGGAGCAGGCCTTCGCCAAGGACAACAAGAAGTCCGTCCAGAAGGTCCTGGACGAGGCCGGTGTCACCCTGAAGCGCTTCTCGCGCATCAAGGTCGGCATCTGAGTCCGTCCGCGAAAAACGGTGGACCCCGATAGGGTCTAGTGCAGTCGTCGGCCGCACACCCGCCGTACGACCGCAGATCTGACGAGGAGGCCATTGCCGCTGAGGGACACCAGACCCACCGGCAATGGCCTTCTTCGTATGTGCACGAGGAGAATCTCCATGAACAAGGGCGCGGACGCCGCCAAAGGTGACCACAAGCGCGAGGACGGCAAGGTGGCCGGACGCTTCATGCTGAAGCTGTCCGGGGAGGCATTCGCCGGCGGCGGGGGCCTTGGTGTCGACCCCGACGTCGTACACGCCATCGCCCGGGAAATCGCGGCTGTCGTCCGGGGCGGCGCGGAAATCGCGGTTGTCATCGGCGGCGGCAACTTCTTCCGCGGTGCCGAGCTCCAGCAGCGCGGCATGGACCGGGCCCGGTCCGACTACATGGGCATGCTCGGCACCGTCATGAACTGCCTGGCGCTCCAGGACTTCCTGGAGAAGGAGGGCATCGACTCCCGCGTCCAGACCGCCATCACCATGGGGCAGGTCGCGGAGCCGTACATCCCGCTGCGCGCCGTGCGCCACTTGGAGAAGGGACGCGTCGTCATCTTCGGCGCCGGTATGGGCATGCCGTACTTCTCCACCGACACCACCGCCGCCCAGCGCGCCCTGGAGATCGACGCCGAGGGTCTGCTCATGGGCAAGAACGGGGTGGACGGGGTCTACGACTCCGACCCGAAGACCAACCCCGACGCGGTGAAGTTCGACGCGCTGGAGTACAGCGAGGTGCTCGCCCGCGATCTCAAGATTGCCGACGCCACCGCCATCACGCTCTGCCGTGACAACCAGCTGCCGATCCTCGTCTTCGAGCTGACCGCGGCCGGCAATATCGCCCGCGCCGTCAAGGGTGAGAAGATCGGCACGCTCGTGAGCGACCAGGGCACCCGGGCCTGACAACCGGGGGGCCGCCCGGGGGAATCCCCCGACGGCCCCGGGGCCGGCCGGGGACACCCGGGGGACGGTCCCGAAGGATGGACAACGGCCTGCCGGTCGGACACCGTGCAGGTGAGGACGCGACGCAGGACCCGCCGGGCCCGAGCACGCCGGGCCCAAGACACGCAGGAGCACGTGGTGATCGAAGAAACCCTCCTCGAGGCCGAGGAGAAGATGGAGAAGGCCGTCGTGGTCGCGAAGGAGGACTTCGCCGCGATCCGCACCGGCCGTGCGCACCCGGCGATGTTCAACAAGATCGTCGCCGACTACTACGGCGCGCTGACCCCGATCAACCAGCTGGCCTCTTTCTCGGTTCCCGAGGCGCGCATGGCCGTCGTGACGCCGTTCGACAAGAGCGCGCTGCGCAACATCGAGCAGGCCATCCGCGACTCCGACCTCGGCGTCAACCCGAGCAACGACGGCAACATCATCCGAGTGACCTTCCCCGACCTCACGGAGGAGCGTCGTCGCGACTACATCAAGGTCGCGAAGACGAAGGCCGAGGACTCCAAGATCTCGATCCGGGCCGTCCGCCGCAAGGCGAAGGAGACCCTGGACAAGCTGGTCAAGGACAAGGAGTCCGGCGAGGACGAGGTGCGCCGCGCCGAGAAGGAGCTCGACGACACCACTGCGAAGTACGTCGCGCAGGTCGACGAGCTGCTCAAGCACAAGGAAGCCGAGCTGCTCGAAGTCTGATGAACGACTCTTCCTGGGGCGCCCCGCAGGGAGCCGGCTACGGGGGTACGCCCGAGATGAGGGCTACCCCGGCAGGTCCTGCATACGATGTGCATGACGCCCAGCAGACTCGGCCCATGCCCATCGTGCCGGACGTTCCCGATGCAGGTAGAGACGCTGACGACCGTGACGACCGGAACGGGGGAGCCGCCGGCCGGCGCGGCGGTCCCCCGTACCGTGACGAGAAGCAGCAGGAGCCCATGTCCACCGCGCCGCCGCCCCCGCAGAAGAAACGTGCGGGCCGTGACCTGCGATCCGCAATAGGGGTCGGTGTGGGGCTCGGGGCCGTCATCGTCGCCTCGCTCTTCATCGTGAAGGCCGTCTTCATCGGCGTGATAGCGATCGCCGTCGTCGTCGGCCTCTGGGAGCTCACCTCCCGGCTGCAGGAGCGCAAGGGCATCAAGGCACCGCTCGTACCGCTCGCGATCGGCGGCGCGGCGATGGTCGTGGCCGGCTATGTGCGCGGAGCCGAGGGCGCCTGGGTCGCCATGGCCCTGACCGCCCTGGCGGTGCTCGTCTGGCGGATGACCGAGCCGCCCGAGGGGTACCTCAAGGACGTCACGGCCGGTGTTTTCGCCGCGTTCTACGTACCCTTCCTGGCCACCTTCGTCGCGATGCTGCTGAGCGCCGACGACGGGCCGCAGCGGGTCCTCACCTTCCTCCTGCTGACCGTGGTCAGCGACACGGGCGCGTATGCCGTCGGCTGGCGCTTCGGCAAGCACAAGCTCGCGCCGCGGATCAGCCCCGGGAAGACCCGCGAGGGACTGTTCGGAGCCGTCGCCTTCGCGATGGTCGCCGGTGCGCTGTGCATGCAGTTCCTGATCGACGACGGCACCTGGTGGCAGGGGCTGCTGCTCGGCCTCGCCGTAGCTGCCAGCGCCACCCTGGGCGACCTGGGCGAGTCCATGATCAAGCGGGATCTCGGGATCAAGGACATGGGCACGCTGCTCCCCGGTCACGGCGGGATCATGGACCGACTGGACTCGCTGCTGCCGACCGCTCCGGTGGTCTGGCTCCTGCTGGTGCTTTTCGTCGGCGCCAGCTGAGAAGCCGGGCCGCCCGCCAGCCTGACCTGCGTTTTATGAGTGAGGGTCCGTTGTCCACAGGACGGCGGGCCCTCACTCATCTGTGTGCGCGATGAGCCCGGACTCGGCAGGCGCACGCTTCCGCGGGGTGATGCCGAACGATGCGAGGGGCCGCGATCCGAGGTACGGGAAGGTGTGCCGCCGGAGTTGTGTCTCCGTCGTTGCCCGAGACGCCAGGTGCTGGACTAGGCCGCGCCGTATTCGTGCGGTCTCCCGCCCTGCCACGACACCCACCGGGGGTCGTCCAGCACGTCATCGGCGTCCGGCAGGCCGGCGCGGCGCAGGAACTCGACCACGTCGGCGTCGCTGCGAGCGAGGCCTGCGGTCTGAGCGCGGATCGTGACTCGACGGCCACCCGCTCCCGCTGCTCGGTGCACGGTGATCGGTACGTCACGCGTGTCCTCGGGGTCCGACAGCTCGTGGCTCAAAGCACTCCTGGCTCTCTTGGCTTTCGGTCAGGCCGACAGTACGGGCAAACCGCGATGCCGTCCTGCGTAAGTGCGTGCAGGGCCTGATCGCGCCGCATCGTCCGCGTTCTCTTTCCGCTCATGGCGCAGTCGCCCGTGCGGACGGCGTCGGTCTGGGGCGCGCCACCCGCGTTCCTCCGGCTCAGCGATGGTGCGATCTGTTCTCCCGGCCGGGACGCCTGCCACTCGCACACGAGGCGCAGGCGATCCGGACGAGAGAGATTTTCGGACACATATTCGATTCTAGTGCCGTGACCGGCAATGTTTGCCCCATGAGGAGCGTCGTCGAGCGTGCGTGCTGGGCGGCGCGACGGGGCAAAGCTTGCCGGGAGGGGCACCAGGTGGCGGTGGGCTGCTGTGTGCACCACGTGCGTGTCGTGCGATCGGTCACGGTCCGCGGGCGCGGCCGGGCCGTCTGTGGGCCGTCGGAGGGCCGCCGACGGCGACCGGCAAGGATCACCGCCGGCCGGGCGCGGTCGCACCTGTCCCTCCTGAGCCGGCGACGACTGCTGGCACCACGGCGTGTCTGCGACACTGGAGGAACCATGCCTAAGCCCGGAGAACTCACTTTCGTCGCGCCCCGCGGAGCCAAGAAGCCGCCGCGGCACCTCGCCGACCTCACGCCCGCCGAGCGCAAGGAAGCCGTCGCCGCGATCGGCGAGAAGCCGTTCCGCGCGCAGCAGCTGTCACAGCACTACTTCGCGCGGTACGCGCACGACCCGGCCGAGTGGACCAATATCCCGGCCGGTTCACGGGACAAGCTCGCCGAAGCGATGTTCCCCGACCTGATGTCCGTGGTCCGGCATATCAGTTGCGACGACGACACCACCCGTAAGACGCTGTGGAAGCTGCACGACGGGACGCTGGTCGAGTCCGTCCTGATGCGCTACCCGGAGCGGGTGACGATGTGCATCTCGTCGCAGGCCGGATGCGGGATGAACTGCCCGTTCTGCGCGACGGGGCAGGCCGGTCTGGACCGTAATCTGTCGACCGCCGAGATCGTCCACCAGATCGTGGACGGCATGCGTGCGCTGCGCGACGGGGAGGTTCCGGGCGGGCCCGCGCGGCTCTCCAACATCGTCTTCATGGGCATGGGCGAGCCGCTCGCCAACTACAAGAGGGTGGTCGGCGCGATCCGTCGGCTGACCGACCCGGAGCCGGACGGTCTCGGTCTTTCGCAGCGCGGCATCACCGTCTCCACCGTGGGCCTGGTGCCGGCCATGCTGCGCTTTGCCGACGAGGGCTTCAAGTGCCGTCTCGCCGTCTCGCTGCACGCGCCGGACGACGAGCTGCGGGACACGCTCGTGCCGGTGAACACGCGCTGGAAGGTGCGCGAGGTGCTGGACGCCGCGTGGGAGTACGCCGAGAAGTCCGGCCGCCGGATCTCCATCGAGTACGCGCTGATCCGCGACATCAACGACCAGGTCTGGCGCGGTGACCTGCTCGGCCGGCTCCTCAAGGGCAAGCGCGTCCATGTCAACCTGATCCCGCTCAACCCGACGCCCGGCTCGAAGTGGACCGCCTCCCGGCCCGAGGACGAGAAGGCGTTCGTCGACGCGATCGCCTCCCACGGAGTGCCCGTGACCGTGCGCGACACCCGCGGCCAGGAGATCGACGGGGCCTGCGGGCAGCTGGCGGCATCCGAGCGCTGAGGCCGAAAGGGCCCGTGTAGCCTGGGCCCGAAATCAACTTCATATTCCGACAGGGGAGCGCCACAGCGCTGAGAGTGCGGCACCGAGGACAGGTTGGCCGCAGACCCTCTGAACCTCGCCCGGGTCATTCCGGGTAGGAAGTTCGGTCATCAACTCATGCTGTTGTGCCCTGCCCGCTTCTCCAAGGGCAGGGCCGCGTCTCTTCCTGGTCAAACCCAGGAGGAATTCATAATGAGCACCACCCGCACCACGCGTGGGACCAAGCAGCTCGCGGCGACGGCCGTCGCCGCCGCTCTCGGCGTCACGGCACTTGCCGGTTGCGGCAGTTCCGACGACTCGGCCTCGGGGTCCGGCGACACGAAGGGCTCCGGCTCCAAGACCGTGACCCTCGTCAGCCACGACTCGTTCAACGCCTCCAAGGACGTGCTGAAGGCGTTCACGAAGGAGACCGGCTACACGGTCAAGGTGCTGAAGAGCGGTGACGCAGGCGCTGCCCTCAACCAGGAGATCCTGACCAAGGGCTCCCCGCGCGGCGATGTGTTCTTCGGCGTCGACAACACGCTGCTCTCCCGCGCCCTCGACAACGGACTGTTCATCCCGTACGAGGCGAAGGGCATCGACCGGGTCGCGGCCGATGCCCAACTGGACGCGGCCAAGCACCGGGTCACCCCTGTCGACACCGGCGATATCTGCATCAACTACGACAAGAAGTACTTCGCCGACAAGAAGCTCGCGCCGCCGAAGACTTTCGACGACCTGGCGAAGCCCGCGTACAAGAACCTCCTCGTCACCGAGAACGCCGCGACCTCGTCGCCCGGTCTCGGCTTCCTCCTCGGCACCGTCGCCACCTACGGCGAGAACGGATACCAGGACTACTGGAAGAAGCTGAAGAGCAACGGCGTGAAGGTTGTCGACGGCTGGGAGCAGGCGTACAACGAGGAGTTCTCCGGGTCCGCGGGCGGCAAGCAGGCCAAGGGGGACCGGCCGCTCGTCGTCTCGTACGCCTCCAGCCCGCCGGTCGAGGTGCTCTACGCGAAGCCGCAGCCGAGCGTGGCTCCGACCGGGGTCGCGACCGGGACGTGCTTCCGTCAGATCGAGTTCGCCGGTCTGCTGAACGGCGCGAAGAACGAGGCGGGCGGCAAGGCGCTGCTGGACTTCCTGATCAGCAAGAAGTTCCAGGAGGACATGCCGCTCAACATGTTCGTGAACCCCGTCACCAAGGACGCGAAGCTGCCGGAGCTCTTCACGGAGTTCGGCGCTACGGTCGACAGGCCCACCACCGTGGCCCCGGACGCCATCGCCAAGAACCGTGAGCAGTGGGTTCAGTCGTGGTCCTCGCTCGTAGTGAAGTAGCGAAGGCTCCCGTACGCGGTCCGGGCGCGGACGGGAACGGTTCGCGCGCCCGGTCCGGCCTCGCGAACCCCCGGCGCGCGGGGGCGTGGCGGGGGAGCATGGTGCGGCTCGGTCTGATGGCCGTGCCCGTCGCGTTCTTCGCGCTGTTCTTCGCCTACCCCGTCGTCGCTATCGTCGGCCGCGGGCTGAAGGCCGACGGCGCCTGGCAGTTCGGCAGGATCGGCGAGGTGCTGACCCGGCCGGACATCCTCGACGTCCTCTGGTTCACCACCTGGCAGGCCCTCGCGTCGACGGCGCTGACCCTGTTGATCGCGCTGCCCGGCGCGTATGTCTTCGCGCGCTTCGACTTCCCTGGCAAGCAGGTGCTGCGGGCGGTCGTCACCGTGCCGTTCGTCCTGCCGACCGTCGTCGTGGGGACGGCTTTCCTGGCGCTGCTGGGGCGCGGCGGTTTCCTCGACGAACTGGCGGGCGTGCGTCTCGACACCACGGTGTGGGCGATCCTGCTCGCCCATGTCTTCTTCAACTACGCGGTCGTCGTGCGGACCGTCGGCGGGCTGTGGTCGCAGCTCGACCCGCGGCAGGAGGAGGCCGCCCGGGTCCTGGGTACCGGGCGGTTCGCGGCGTGGCGGCGGGTCGCTCTGCCGGCCCTCGCACCCGCGGTGGCCTCCGCCGGGCTGATGGTCTTCCTCTTCACGTTCACCTCCTTCGGGGTCGTACAGATCCTCGGCGGTCCGGCCTACTCCACGCTGGAGGTCGAGATCTACCGGCAGACCGCCCAGCTCCTCGACCTTCCGACGGCCGCCGTGCTGACGCTGGTTCAGTTCGCCGCGGTCGGCGCGATCCTGGCCATGCACGCGTGGACCGTGCGGCGCAGGGAAACGGCGCTGAAGCTGGTCGATCCGGCGCAGACCTCTCGCAGGCCGCGCGGCACCGGGCAGTGGGCGCTGCTCGGCGGGGTCCTGCTGACGGTGCTGGTGCTGATTCTGCTGCCGCTCGGTGTGCTCGTGGAACGCTCGCTGGACGCGCCCGGCGGCCACGGCTTCGGCTACTACCGAGCCCTGCAGTCCGCGGAGGCGAGCGGCGGCACGTTCCTGGTCGCACCTCTCGAAGCGATCGGGAACTCACTGCAGTACGCGGTGGTCGCGACCGTGATCGCGCTGGTCGTCGGCGGGCTCGCGGCGGCGGCGCTGACGCGGCGGGCCGGTCGGCTGGTCCGCGGTTTCGACGCGCTGCTGATGCTTCCGCTCGGGGTGTCCGCCGTCACCGTCGGCTTCGGTTTTCTGATCACGCTGGACAAGCCCCCGCTGGATCTGCGGACTTCGTGGATCCTGGTGCCGCTCGCCCAGGCGCTGGTCGGTGTTCCCTTCGTCGTACGGACCATGCTGCCGGTCCTGCGGGCGGTGGACGGGCGGCTCCGGGAGGCGGCGGCGGTGCTCGGGGCGTCGCCGCTGCGGGCCTGGCGCGAGGTCGATCTGCCGCTGGTGCGAAGAGCGGTGCTGGTCGCGGCGGGCTTCGCGTTCGCCGTGTCGCTCGGCGAGTTCGGGGCGACGGTGTTCATCGCGCGGCCCGACAATCCGACCCTTCCGGTGGCCGTGGCGCGGCTGCTGGGACGGTCCGGGGAGCTCAACTACGGGCAGGCGATGGCGCTCAGCACGATTCTGATGCTGGTGTGCGCGGTGTCGCTACTGCTGCTCGAACGTATCCGCCCGGACCGGTCCGGGGAATTCTGACGATGCTCGGGGTGTTCTGGACATGCTGACACTGGAATCGGCCACGGTCCTCTTCGGGAAGCGGGCGGCGCTCGACGCGGTGGATCTGAGGGTCGCGGACCACGAGATCGTCTGCGTCCTCGGGCCCAGCGGCAGCGGCAAGTCGACCCTGCTGCGCGTGGTCGCCGGACTGCATCCGCCGGACGCCGGCCGGGTGCTCCTCGACGGCGTCGACCAGACCGGCGTTCCGGTGCACCGGCGCGGTCTCGGCCTGATGTTCCAGGATCATCAGCTCTTTCCGCACCGGGACGTCGGCGCCAACGTCGCCTTCGGGCTGCGCATGCGCGGTGTCACACGCGGCGACCAGGACCGCAGGGTCGCCGAACTTCTCGAACTGGTGGGTCTGCCCGGCGCCGAACGGCGGGCCGTCGCCGCGCTGTCCGGCGGCGAACAGCAGCGCGTCGCCCTCGCGCGGGCGCTCGCCCCGCGGCCGAAGCTGCTGATGCTGGACGAGCCGCTCGGCCAGCTGGACCGCAGTCTGCGCGAACGCCTCGTCGTCGAACTGCGCACCCTGTTCGCCCGGTTGGGGACGACGGTGCTCGCCGTCACCCACGACCAGGGCGAGGCCTTCGCTCTCGCCGACCGGGTCGTCGTGATGCGCGACGGGCGGATCGCCCAGGCGGGCACCCCGTTGGAGGTCTGGCAGCGCCCCGCCTCCGCGTTCGTCGCCCGGTTCCTCGGCTTCGACAACGTGGTGGACGCGACGGTGACCGGAGCGGCGGCCGGTACGGCGTGGGGGGAGGTGCCGGTGCCGGACGGCTCGCCGCAGGGCCCGTGCGCTCTGCTGGTGCGTCCGGCGGGCGTACGGCTCGGATCCCCGGAGTCCGGGCTGCGCTGCACGGTCGGCGCGCGCACCTTCCGGGGCAACCATGTCGCCGTGACCCTGCACCCCGAGAGCGGACCGGTCCTGGAGGCGGAGTGCCCGCTGCGGGACGCCCCTCAGGAGGGCGCGCCGGTGGGCGTGACCTTCGACGCGTCGGAGACAGTGGTTCTGCCCGCGGCGTTCTAGTGCCCCGCGGCCACGTACGCCACGTACGCCGCGCTGCCGCGCGCGGTCGCGTGGCCGCCCATCACCCCGACCACCCGCGCCCCGATGAGGACTTCGTCCAACGCGTCGGAGACCGCGTCGTCATGGAGCGCGCGCAGCATCGAGGCGAAGGTGTCGCCGTTCGCGCGGGTCCGCTGGAACCAGCGGTACGCGCGGGCGTCGGGCGTCGCCTCGTTACCCCCTCCACCGGTGGGGGCCGCCGCCCCCGGACCGCAGCGCCGTGACGCTCTGCGCCGAGGCCCGGAGTGCGGGCGAACTGCGCCGCTACTGGCGCGAGGTGGAACCGGCCGCCCGGATCGACAACGGGTACGGCTTCGACAACGAGGAGCAGGGCGCGGGGGTCTGGATCTGCCGGGGGCTGCGCGAGCCCTGGCCGGAGATCTGGCCGGCCTTCCGGCAGCTCGGCTGACCGCCGGTCGGCTCCACGGCCGGCCGGCGGGCCCTCATCCGGTCAGCGGCAGCGCGGCCAATTCGGCGATCGCCCAGGTGATCGGGGCGAATACGACCAGCAGAATGCCGACCCGCAGGGCCGTCGCTGCCCGCAGCGCCGAGGCCGGCGCACCGAGCCGCAGCAGCGTCTGAGCCAGGTGGGCGCGGGCCTGCTTCGCCTCCAGGGCGGAGGTCAGCAGCGTCGCCGTCGTACAGCCCAGTACGAGTGCGGCGCCGAGCGCGGTGAGCGGGCCGAAGGGACGCGGACCCGTCCCGTACAGCGCGAACGCCGCGATCGCCGCGGAGAGCACCGCGCAGACCACACCCAGCGGCCGGCCGATCCGGCGCGCCTCGTCCATCAGCACCCTTCCGGCCAGCAGGCGTACGGCTCCGGGACGCACCGCCTGCAGCAGCTGTCCGCAGAGGTGCGTCAGTCCGGGACCCGCCATGGCCAGACCGATTGCCGTCAGCGACCACCCCGCCAGCACCCACACCGGGGTGGCGTCGGGAATTCCCGGCAGGGGGAACGGGCTGCCCGCGCCATCGCGGCTCGCGTACGCCTCGACCGCGAGACCGGCTGCCGTCAGCGCCACGCCCCACGGCAGTCCGGTCGGCGGAGCCGCCGGAGCCGGGATCTGCTCGTCCGGCACGATGTCCTGCGTGCCGTCCTCCGGCACCGCCGCCTGTAGCGGCCGGGTGCGCAGCGCCATCGCGCTCGCTGCCGCCGCGGCGACCGGCACCAGCGTCAGCAGAACAAGGGTTGCGGCCACCGGCAACGGGGCTCCTGCGCCCAGCAGTTCGGCCGCCGCACCGTCGAACGGCAGCCCGGTCGGATCGCCGCGCAGATGCACGAAGAAAAGCAGCGCCACCATCGACCCGAGGGTGCAGGACATGGCGGTGGAGACCGCGGCCAGCACGCCGAGCCGGACCGGCCCCAGACCGACGGCGGACAGCCCCGGACGCGGGCGGGTGCTCGGGTCCGTACGGGCCACCGCGACCGCGAACTGCACGGTGGCGGCCAGCGGCACGAAGCACCACAGCAGCCGCAGCACCGAGGCGGTCGAGTACGCCGGATGCGTCGACGCGTATGCCAGGGTGCACAGCAGTAGGAAGCCGACCCCGGCTGAGGCGGCCGCGACCAGCAGCCGCCGCACCAGGACCAGCGGATGGGTACCGCGGGCTAGACGGAGAGCGAGCACGCCGCGTGGCCTTCCGTATCGGACGCGGCGGGCAGGGCGACGGTGGCGACGCGGCGGCCGTCCAGCAGCGGGACCGTGCGGTCTGCCAGCGAGGCGACCTCCACGTCATGGGTGGCGAGCACGACCGTGATGCCGTGCGAGCGGGCCGCGCTCGTCAGTGTCCGCAGCACGTGGGTGCGGTCCGTGCGGTGCAGCGTCGCGGTCGGCTCGTCGGCGAAGATCACCGTGGGTGAGCCGGCCAGCGCGCGGGCGACGGCGATCCGCTGGCGCTGCCCCTGGAGCAGCGTGTGCGGCCGCTGCTTGGCGCACATGCCGATGTCGAGCCGCTCCAGCCACTCCATGGCGGCCTTCTTCGCGGCCCGGTGCGAGGTGCCGCGCAGCAGCAGGGGAAGCGCTGCGTTCTCCCAGGTGTTCAGCTCCGGTACGAGCTGGGGATCGGGTGCGATCCAGCCGAACCGGTCACGGCGCAGCCGCTCGCGCAGTCGCGGACCCATGGTGTGGACCGGGACGCTGTTGAACCACACCTCGCCCTGCTGGGGCACCAGTTGGCCGGAGAGGCAGTGCAGCAGAGTCGTCTTGCCACTGCCTCGCGGGCCGGTCACGGCGAGGATCTCGCCGTCGTGGACCTCCAGGGAGATCCCGCCGAGCGCGGGTGAGCCGTTGTGGGAGTGGTGCAGGGAACGCGCCCAGATCACGTCGTTGTCCGGCGGGGCCACCATGGCGTACACCTCGGTTCAGATCAGATTTCCCGTCCCCCGTACGGGGGAACGAAGAGGGGGCCGATCGGTCACTCGGCACCGTAAGGATTCGGACCGCGGTGTGCGCACAGCACGCGGCCCGGGTGCGCTTCTTCCCACTCGAATGGGCGCATCCGGGCCGTGTGGACCGTATGAAATGACCGCTGGAATGCGGTCGGCTGGTGATCGGGCCGGGGTCAATCGGTCAATCGATCCGTGGTCGATCAGCCGATCGAACCGCGGCCCGGATCACCGTCCCTCTCAGAGCTTCGTCCAGGCCTCCGTCAGGACGCTCCGGAGGATGCCCTCGATCTCGTCGAACGTCGACTGGTCGGAGATCAGCGGCGGCGCGAGCTGGACGACCGGGTCGCCGCGGTCGTCGGCCCGGCAGTACAGACCGTTGTCGTACAGCGCCTTGGAGAGGAAGCCGTAGAGAACGCGCTCGGTCTCCTCGTCGGTGAAGGTCTCCTTGGTGGCCTTGTCCTTCACCAGCTCGATGCCGTAGAAGAAGCCGTTGCCGCGGACGTCGCCGACGATCGGCAGGTCGTGCAGCTTCTGCAGCGTCGTGAGGAACGCGTTCTCGTTGTCCAGGACGTGCTGGTTGAGACCCTCGCGCTCGAAGATGTCGAGGTTGGCGAGGCCGACCGCTGCGGAGACCGGGTGGCCGCCGAAGGTGTAGCCGTGCAGGAAGGTGTTGCCGCCCTCGTAGAACGGCTCGGCGATGCGGTCCGAGACGATGCAGGCGCCGATCGGGGAGTAGCCCGACGTCATGCCCTTGGCGCAGGTGATCATGTCCGGCACGTAGCCGAACTTGTCGCAGGCGAACATCGTGCCGAGGCGGCCGAAGGCGCAGATGACCTCGTCGGAGACGAGCAGCACGTCGTACTTGTCACAGATCTCGCGGACCCGCTGGAAGTACCCGGGCGGCGGCGGGAAGCAGCCACCGGCGTTCTGCACGGGCTCCAGGAAGACCGCGGCAACCGTTTCCGCGCCCTCGAAGAGGATCTCCTGCTCGATCTGGTCGGCGGCCCAGCGGCCGAAGGCCTCCGGGTCGTCGCCGTGGATCGGGGCGCGGTAGATGTTGGTGTTCGGCACCTTGTGCGCGCCGGGGACCAGCGGCTCGAAGGGGGCCTTCAGGGCCGGCAGGCCGGTGATGGACAGGGCGCCCTGCGGGGTGCCGTGGTAGGCGACCGCACGCGAGATGACCTTGTACTTGGTCGGCTTGCCCTTGAGCTTGAAGTACTGCTTGGCAAGCTTCCAGGCGGTCTCGACGGCCTCGCCGCCGCCGGTGGTGAAGAAGACCTTGTTGAGGTCGCCCGGCGCGTAGTCGGCGAGCCGCTCGGCCAGTTCGACGGCCTTCGGGTGGGCGTAGGACCACACCGGGAAGAAGGCCAGCTCCTGGCCCTGCTTGTAGGCCGCTTCGGCGAGCTCGTGACGGCCGTGACCGGCGTTGACCACGAACAGGCCGGACAGGCCGTCGAGGTAGCGCTTGCCCTGGTCGTCATAGATGTAGGTGCCCTCGCCACGCACGATGGTGGGAACGGGCGCGTTCTCGTAGTCCGACATGCGGGTGAAATGCATCCACAGGTGGTCGTACGCGGTTCGGCTGAGGTCCTTGCTCACGGCTATCGGGTTCCCCACATATAGGTCTGCTTCTTGAGCTTCAGGTAGACGAAACTCTCGGTGGAGCGCACGCCGGGGATGGCCCGGATGCGTTTGTTGATCGTTTCCAGCAGGTGGTCGTCGTCCTCGCAGACGATCTCCACCATCAGGTCGAAGGAGCCCGCGGTCATCACCACGTACTCGCACTCGGTCATGGCCGACAGCGCTTCCGCGACGGGATCGAGGTCGCCTTCGACATTGATGCCGACCATCGCCTGCCGCCGGAACCCCACGGTGAGCGGGTCCGTGACGGCGACGATCTGCATCACGCCCTGATCGAGCAGCTTCTGGACGCGCTGCCGCACGGCCGCCTCGGAGAGGCCGACGGCCTTGCCGATCGCGGCGTACGGACGACGCCCGTCCTCCTGGAGCTGCTCGATGATTGCGAGGGAGACGGCATCGACCGTTGGTGACGATCCGTTCCCGGTCCTGGAGTCTGCGCTGCGACTGGCCACGCATCCACTGTGCACCGAGACTCGTCTGTCTCGCAACCCTCAATCGATGAAATTCGTTGTTTGAGGGCCCAGATCACACTGAATCCGAAGTTCTCGGCGGTTGGGTATGTCGAAAGCGATACCTCTGCGACTAGGCTGGACGTCTCATCCATTGGACGTGTCGACAGGAGGGGTGGTTGTGACCACCGAGGTGCGCCGTCTGCGCAACTACATCAACGGGGAGTTCCGGGACGCCGCGGACGGGCGGACCATCGACGTGGTCAACCCGGCGACGGAAGAGGTCTACGCGACCTCCCCGCTCTCCGGCCAGGCCGATGTCGATGCCGCCATGGACGCCGCCGCGGCGGCCTTCCCCGCCTGGCGCGACATCACGCCCGCCGAGCGCCAGAAGGCCCTGCTGAAGATCGCGGACGCGTTCGAGGCGCGGGCGGAGGAGCTGATCGCCGCCGAGTCCGAGAACACCGGCAAGCCGATCGAGCTCACCCGCACCGAAGAGATCCCGCCGATGGTGGACCAGATCCGCTTCTTCGCGGGCGCGGCACGGATGCTCGAAGGCCGCTCGGCCGGCGAGTACATGGAGGGGATGACCTCCATCATCCGCCGCGAGCCGGTCGGCGTCTGCGCCCAGGTCGCGCCGTGGAACTACCCGATGATGATGGCCGTATGGAAGTTCGCCCCGGCGCTCGCCGCGGGCAACACCGTCGTCATCAAGCCGTCCGACACCACCCCGGCGTCGACCGTGCTGATCGCCGAGATCATCGGCGACATCCTGCCCAAGGGCGTCTTCAACGTCATCTGCGGCGACCGGGACACCGGCCGCGCGATGGTCGAGCACCGGACCCCGGCGATGGCCTCCATCACCGGTTCGGTACGGGCCGGCATGCAGGTCGCCGAGTCCGCCGCCAAGGACGTCAAGCGCGTTCACCTGGAGCTCGGCGGCAAGGCCCCGGCCGTCGTCTTCGAGGACTCCGACATCGCCAAGGCCGTCGAGGGTATCTCCGTCGCGGGCTTCTTCAACGCGGGGCAGGACTGTACGGCCGCGACCCGCGTCCTCGTCCACGAGTCGATCCACGACGAGTTCGTCACCGCGCTCGCCAAGGCCGCCGCCGACACGAAGACCGGGCAGCCGGACGACGAGGACGTGCTCTACGGCCCGCTCAACAACGCCAACCAGCTGAAGCAGGTCAGCGGGTTCATCGACCGGCTGCCCACGCACGCCAAGGTCGAGGCGGGCGGCCACCGGGTCGGCGAGAAGGGCTACTTCTACGCCCCGACCGTCGTCTCCGGTCTGCGGCAGGACGACGAGATCATCCAGAACGAGGTCTTCGGACCGGTGATCACGGTCCAGTCGTTCACCGACGAGGACCAGGCCGTGGAGTACGCGAACGGCGTCGAGTACGCCCTCGCCTCCTCGGTGTGGACCAAGAACCACGCCCGCGCGATGCGCATGTCCAAGAACCTCGACTTCGGCTGTGTGTGGATCAACACCCACATCCCGCTCGTCGCCGAGATGCCGCACGGCGGATTCAAGAAGTCCGGCTACGGCAAGGACCTCTCCGCGTACGGCTTCGAGGACTACACGCGCATCAAGCACGTCATGACCTCGCTCGACGACTGAGTTTTCGTCAGCTGCGGTGTACGGCCCCGGGCATGAGCCCGGGGCTGTTTCCGTTCCTGGCATCAGCAACAGCATCGACGACGGCATCGACAGGGTGTGCGGACGGAGCGTGTACCGCTGGACGGTTGGTCCATTGCCCGCGCCGTCGCCCGACCGGCATCCTGCGCAGGTGCGAGCAATCCCGAAGAACCCCATGTCCCGCCGGTCCCTGCTGCGCGCCTTCGGGGCCACAGCGGCCGGTGTATCGCTGGCCGGCTGCGGAGTGCCCGCCGCCTATGTGGAGCCCGGTGACCGCGCCGGACACGACGACTCTGCGCGCGACCACTCCCTGCACTTCGCGAACTGGCCCCTCTACATCGACACCGACGACAAGACGTCGAAGCGGCCCACCCTCGACGCGTTCAGCAAGCGGACCGGGATCTCCGTCACGTACACCGAGGAGATCAACGACAACGACGAGTTCTTCGGGAAGATCAGCCCGGCGCTGATGAACCATCAGGAGACCGGCCGGGACCTGATCGTCGTCAGCGACTGGATGGCCGCCCGGTTCGTACGGCTCGGCTGGGTGCAGGAGATGGACCGGGCCAAGCAGCCCAATGTCGCCAAATACCTGGACCCGCAGCTGCGTTCACCCGCCTTCGACAAAGGCCGGACGCACAGCGTCCCCTGGCAGTCCGGGATCACCGGCATCGCGTACAACCGCAAGAAGCTCGGCCGCGAGATCAGGAGCCTGAGCGATCTGTGGGCGGACGACCTGAGCGGCAAGGTGACACTGCTGTCCGGGCTCGACGAGTCCTTGGCCCTTCTGATGCAGGGCAACGGCGTCGACGTCACCCGCTGGAAGCGCGACGACTTCTACGAGGTGTGTGACCAGGTGGAGAAGCTGGTGAAGAAGAAGCACATCCGCCGCTTCACCGGCAACGACTACATCAAGGACCTGTCGACCGGCGATGTACTCGCCTGCCAGGCCTACTCCGGCGATGTCATCCAGCTGCAGGCCGACAACCCGGAGATCGAGTTCGTGGTGCCCGAGGAGGGTGCCGAACTCTGGGCGGAGTCCCTCATGATCCCCAACCTCGCCCGCCACAAGCGCAACGCCGAGAAGCTCATCGACTACTACTACGAGCCCGAGGTCGCCGCGGAGCTGGCGACCTGGGTCAACTACGTCTGCCCCGTCCCCGCCGCCCGCGAGGTGCTGGCCTCTTCCAAGGACGAGGAGACCGCCGCGCTCGCCGAGGAACCGCTGATCTTCCCCGACGAGGCGATGCGCAAGCGGCTGGCGATCGCCCGCGACATCACGTCCGAGGAGCGTACCGAGTTCGCGAAGAAGTGGAACTCCATCGTCGGGTTGTGAAACCGGCCCCGGGGTGGTGTGACGAGGATTTTTAGTTGGCACAAAAGATGGATGGTTGGCACTACGCAGAATGCGCGTAGTGCCAGGTCATGAACGGGTGGTGCGACGCCTGGTACTCCAGCCGTAGTTCGTGATCTTGCCGGTGGGGCCGCAAGTCACAGGGTAGGCGCCGCCCCCAGGGGGTTTCTCGGACTGGGAGGTTAGCCCAGGTCCGGCCAGCTCAGGAGGTTCTCCAGGGTGGCGCGGTCACCCTCGCTTCGCAGGCTGTCCAAGGGGAGGCGGCCGTGCAGGGTGAGCAGCAGGTTGCTCGCCGATCCGTGCAGGTCGGCGGCCGTCTCGTGCTGGCCGTCGAGGACGTGTGATCCCGACGCCGCCAGGTTGACCAGCCACGACTTGCCCTCGGCGGCGTGCAGGCCGATCCGGGCCGGCTCGTGCGGCCAGGGGCCGGCGGTGCCGTGGCTGACGCTGATGAACTCGGCGATGCCGTCGAGTGCGACAACCGCCGGGATGGGCTGGGGAGTTTTGGTGGCCAGCTGGGCGTCGAAGGCGTGGACAGCGGCCTCCTGGATCTGATGGCGCGCCACGGCACCGCTCGTCATCGGCACGGCGGAGTCGCCCCACCAGGTCCAGCAGCCCATAGCGGGACCTGCGGCTCGCAGGGCGGCGATCAGCTCCTGGGTGGCTGTGGCCGAACGGGCCAGTAGTCCGGCTGACGACGTGTCATCGGACGGCGCCACGGTCGGGGGCTTCTCGCTGGGGCCGGCCGCGACCGCCGCCGCCCAGAACCGGTGCACCTCGGTAAGGTGCTCGACGAGGTCGCGGAGCGACCAGTCGGGGCAGCTGGGAACGCGGACATCCAGATCGGGGGAGCCCGCGACGCTGCTGCGCAGGGTGGCGGCGCGGTCCTCGACCAGGACCAGCAGGTCTTCGAAGGCAGGTGTCTGAGTCATCCCCGCTTCGTATCACCCGGCACTGACAGCGGCCATCCGGTTTCCCCGGGCCCGTTGGTACTTCGTGGTCGTGTTGCTGGGGGCCGGGTGCGTGGACGCGTACGGCCACCGTTGATCATCGGTGTGTGAAGACTGAAGATCATGCGGTGGCCGCAGGTCACAGCGTAGCCCCGGCCCGCTGGCAGGACGCATTCGAGGGCCTGATGAACCGGATCGCGGGCCGTTTCGTGCGGGTGGAGCCCCGTCGGCGAGTCGAGCGGTTGGTGCTCGGACCCCTGTCGGACCTTCCCCGCAAGAACTGCTGGACGATCGCCGAATGGGCCGGGGATTCCACCCCGGACGGCATGCAGCACCTGCTCAGAGCCTGTCGGGTGACCTTCGATCGGAAAGCGGACGCGGTCTGGTGCGTGCGATTCCAAGGCGCCGGAAGGCCCTCGGATGGGGTCTCCC